>JAOUGF010000383.1 GCA_029857925.1 Gammaproteobacteria bacterium | reverse complement strand
CGCAGAGTCGCGGGTTTCGCGCATGGATGACGCGCATCGTGTTGGAGCAGGTGCGTCAAGGACCTTCGCCGCGTTGGGCGCAACGCGACTGCGCCAGCTTGGTACGCTTTGCAGTGGCCGAAACACTGCGCCCGCACGACACACGTTGGATGCGCGCCAACGGTCTTTCCGCCGACCAGTTGCCCGCAGATCTCGTGTTGACCCGTGAGCAACGCGGTCTACGCCACGCATGGCGGCTGCAAGATGGTTCGAAGAGCGCGTATGTCGGGGCGCTCACGTTAATTCAAGAAAACAGTCGATACATTGCCAAGGACATCAACGCCGCGTTACCCGGTGACTTGTTGTTCTTCGACCAAGGAGACGACCAACACCTGATGGTGTGGACGCCCGATTTGGTGGTGTATCACACCGGCACGACCACCACGCGTGACAACGGCCTGCGCGCGGTACCTATTCAAAAACTACTAAGATGGAAGGACACCCGATGGCGACCCACGCAAGACAATCCCAATTTCGTTGGCGTATACCGCTTGGCATTTTTGGCCTATTAAGCGGCGCGTTGCTGGCCACCGCCACCATCGCCGAACCGCCGGGCGGCGACATCGATGAGCCGGTCGAAAGCGGTTACACGCCTTACCAAGGCGAACCCTTTTTCTTGCTGACGGACACCTCCTACGGTTCGAACCAGGAGGCCCATGTCCGGCTGGAGGTCTCCAATCGGGATTTCAGCGGGTTGTCGCGCTACGGCGGTGTCGATATCGTCGTCTACAAAATCGACGACCCATTGAAGTTCCTCAAGGGTCAGAAAAATCTGCATCGCATTCAAACCAACGGCAATTATACCGGCGAAGGTTTGGCAAACACGCTGAATTATTTATGGAACGATTGGTACCGCAAATCGCGACGCGGTTGGCAGGATATTTTCTCCGGTGACGCGCGCAAGGATATCGTCACCGCGACACCGGCATTGAAAATGCCGCGCAACATCGACCAACCGACGGATTACCAAAATCATCCTCAATTCGCACCGATGCCGAAACGCGATGGATTCCAATATATCGACCGTTTCCGCTATCCGGTGACGATGGCGCAACCGATCAAACAACCGGATGGTGTTTTTTTGCAAGGTTCCAGCAGTAATTTCATGATGAGCCAGGAAGGCAATGTATATATCCCCTTGGGTAAACGGCCACCCGGTTTATATCTGGTGGAGGCGATTGCCGGTGGCTATCGCGCGAATACCGTCATTTTCGTCGCGGACACCATCGCCATCACCAAGGTGTCGGCCAAACAATTAATGGTCTGGGCGGCACGACGCGACAATGGCGCGTCGGCGGGAAATACGCAATTACTATGGACGGACGGTGTCGGCGTGATCGCGCAGGGCGCCACCGACGCGCGCGGCATCGCGACATTCAGCAAAAACGGCCCCGAAAAATCCTATGTGATAGGCCGCGACGCGCAGGGCGGTGTGTTTATCTCGGAAAATTTTTACTACGACAGCGAAATATACAATGCGAAAATCTATGCCATCACCGACCGCCCGCTGTATCGACCAGGCGATTCGGTGTTCGTGAAATTCGCCGGTCGGCAATTCGTATCCTCACGCCTGTCGGAACCCTTGACGGGGGCCGCGTTAGACATACAAGTGCTCGATCCCAATGGCACGCCGGTGGTCGCGCAAAAATTGCAATTGTCACCACAGTCCGGCGCCCAGACGCAATTCCGATTGCCCGAAGACGCGGTCGCCGGCGGCTATGAAATTCGCTATGTCTACAAGGACAACACCTACAATATGGCGTTCCGCGTCGCGGAATATATCAAGCCGCATTTCGAGATCCATGTACAACCGGCAAAACAAAACTTCAAGACCAACGAACCCATCCAGGGCGAATTGGTGTTGACCTATCCCGACGGGCAACCCGTCAAATCGGCCAAGGTGCAACTGACGGTACGCGCACAGACCACGACCATGGTGGAAGGCGAAATACGCTATACCGGTCTGTTCCCGGTGGGAATTAACTCGGAAGAGTTGACCACCAATGACCGCGGCATTGCACCGTTTAAACTACCCGCAGCGAAAAATCCCAGTCGCTATGTATTGAGCGTATTCGCCAGCGACGGCGCCGCCTATCGCGTCAAGACCTCCAAAGAACTGCTGATTGAGCGTTCGGCGAGCCTCTATACATTGATCCCGGCGCAAAAATTCGGCCTCGTCAATACTGCTGTACGCTTTGCGTACGAAGCGGTGCCGAGCGGCGCTCCGCTGTCACCGCCGGTACGCTATGAAGCGGTACAACTGGAAACGCAAACCAAGAACGGCGGATCGTTGAACCCTGGCACTGGCGAATTCAGCGTCAACTTTACTGCGTCCGGGTCGTACTCGGTGTTTCTTTACGACACCCAAAACAATATCGTTGGATCGGCGAACTATTGGGCGATAGGACCCGGCATCAAGGCCGCCAAAGGCTCGATCGATATCGTGTTGAACCGCGCCGCCTATAAACCCGGGGAGATCGCCGAGGCCTTGATAACCTTCCCCGATTTCGTTGATTCCGCGCTGTTGACACTGGAACGCGATAGCGTGGAGAAAAGTGGCTTGATTCAAAAAGGCGACACCTGGATCACCGCGCAACGTATCGGTGGCACGCAATGGCGCGCCAAGATCCCGGTGAGCGCCGATTTCGCGCCCAATATCACGTTTTCCATCGCCTACATTAAAAACGGCGAGTGGGCGTTCCAAAACCAGGGCATTTTAGTCGAGCAACCGCGCGTTGCGATCGCGATCAGCACCGACAAAGAGGTCTATCAACCTGGAGAAACCGTCAAGGTGGAATTGAAAACCACCGTCGGCGGCAAACCGGTGGCGGCCAATGTCCACATCGGCGTGGTGGACGAAATGATTTATGTTTTGCAACCGGAAATCGCGCCCGACATTTTCGATTATTTCTACCATCCACGGCGCAACAATGTGCGCACGCATTCCTCGCTGCAGTTCATTGGCTACGACCTCGCCTCCAACCAAGCGGGTGGCCCGCCATCGCGCGGATCCACTCGGGAACGCGGCGTCAAGGTCTTGGAACGCCCGCGCCGCGAAAACGTCGATACCGCGTATTGGAACGGCGATATCAATACCGATACGACAGGTAGC
>JAOUGF010000382.1 GCA_029857925.1 Gammaproteobacteria bacterium | reverse complement strand
AAAACTGCGACCGTTTCTGGGTTATGGATCCGAACTGTCCCCGTAAATTTTACGGTCGGCAAGTCTGCTCCACCCATAAGTAAATTTTCCAACGAATTTTCAAACCAGGTTGCACCACAACGTATCGCATCAGACTTTGGGATTGGCACTTCACCGCAAAGCAAAAAATGCAACGCTGCCCACCAATTGCCGAGCGAAATGCATTTCTCTAGCCCCCTGCGCGCATTGGCAACCGTTTGATCAACTCGCATGGGATCAGACATCTCTGACACTTGTTTAGCATTTATGCTAACCAGGATTGCATCCAAATTCATTCCGCAGATACCTACTGAAAAGATTCACGCGCTAAAATATACAACTTAAGTTGATTAAACCAAGTCACTCCAAAGCCCACAACTTCAACCAATTCCTGGCGGTTTGAAAAAGGCAGCGTTGGATAGGGTGGATCATGCTCAACCCCTGGATTTCGCCATTCCGCAACGGACTGTGCCAACACTTGATATGGATCTCCGAGAATTTCTTCATGCGCATCTACTTTGATCCATAATATGAATTCCGCTGCGGAATGACGAAACGCGATATTGAGGCCGAACTCCATATTCACCTGGCGCTGCCGATGGCCAAAAAAACGTTCTTTTGAGTCATATTTAAAATCCAGCGCCGTCTCGGCCAACGTTTCAGTCAGCAGTTCGCGTTTAACAAAGCTCATCGGTTTACGTTCCCGATCTACATGGGCATCATAGTAGCCATAATAAGCCAAATCAAATCCCATATCCGCGAGATATTCTATGAGTTTTTGCTGAGAATCTAGATTTACCTTTGTCATAAAACCTTCTCTAAATATAGCACTTCGCTATTCCGGGGTGTATCGTATCTGAATACCTTCACTGGCGGCCAAGGCCTCAAAATTAGCGCGATTAGCTGCAGTGGCGTTTGTACTTGGCACTTCCAATATTTGCTTTCCTGTCAGCGGTTTACCATCTAATTTCGGGTATTTGTTTGAACGAATCACTTCGCCAGGCGAATATTTATTTTTCAATTCCCGCAAATAGCCCTTAAATGCCGATTCGTCTATGATATCAAAGTCAGTTGCCTTTCGAGAGATTATTTCACCTTTAACTGGATCGTAGGAATCTACTCGTTTACCAGTTTCGAGGTTGACTTCGTTATATCGATATTTCTTACCCGCTGTCTTATTGAAATTATTGCCCCGCGCCATCGGACTGTCTATCATCCAATAGTCGCGCGTCACTTTCCAATCGGCACGGCCTCGCGGTGTCTCACCAATGTTCGCCTTGCGAACACGATAGGCCTGATACGCATTTTCCAATTCAGCATCGGAAAATTTACGGCTGGGTCCAATTAATTTTTTCGCATCTAGCCTGGCTTTTGCCGCAGTTAAATCTAATTCAAGTTCTGCGGCACGTTGCGCCTTAAGCTTTGGATCGGCGAGCGCCTCTATGTCATCGAGACGTTTTTTAAGTTTTGGATTCGCGTTTATCTCACTTTTATATTGAAGCCGCAACTCGCCGCAATTCGAACAACGAACGACACGCCCATCGCGCAGAACTTTAATCTGATGTTCACCTGCCAGTGCAGGTTGTTTGGCCACGATGCCATCTTCAATCTCGGGATGATTGCCATGCGGATTTCGGGGGCGCGTTGGGGGTGTACCCTCCGGGATAGAGGTTTTAGTTGGCCGCGCATCCGATTTTGGGTGAACTCCGGGCGTTTCCGCTGCTGGACGCCCGCCCGTGCCCTCCGGCAGGCCTGTATGCGGGCGTATCGTAGGGCCACGCGGGGCGAGTATGCCGACCTTTTCCATAGCGCCACGGAAACGCCCAGCAGGCGGTGCAGGCGGCTCGATGTGCGGCCGCACATTGGGTGTAGGCACGTCCACTTTGGCCTTGAATTTAAACTTCCCTTTGAGCGCACCACCGATACCCAGTCCGGCACCGATGCCCGCGCCTATCAGTGCACCGGTCACGACATTCGTCCAGTCGATCGCCTCACCGACCGCAAGACTGCCCGTGACTTCACCAACAATGCCGCCTGCCACATCCAGACCTGCCTCTAACCCGATCTTCAGCGCTACCGAGCCGACATTTTTGAATATAACGCCGCCCGCCCCGCCAAATGCGCCGCCGATGGCGCCAACGATCATCGCCTTGGCGACACCGTCGCTCCATTTTTTGCCGTCGATTAGATTGTGTGCAATGGTGGTGACCGCACCTGCAAGTGCGCCGAGCGTCGCACCTAATAACACCACACCGACCGGCCCCAACGCCCCCGCAGTGAGCACCGTAACTGCAATGACCGCGATAATGACGACGATGGTAACGACCCATTTGAGCACCTTTTTCCAGCGCGGCTGGACTTTTGCCGCCGCCTCATCGCCGTACTTGCGCATGTCTGCAACGAGTTTCGCTTGGTTTTCTTTTCCCCACAGTGCATCGAATAATTGGGTGTAACCTTTTTGAAAATTATCAGACACGGCCGTCGCGAGATTCCCAAAGGATTCGCGTGCACCTTTGGCGGCCTGTTGAAAACCATCTTCCGCGCCCTTGCCCATATCATTCGCCGTTTTTTTATCTCCTTCTTCAAATTTAGCGAAGCCTTTGCTCGCCTGCGCGCGCAACGCACCTGTACCGGCGGTAAACGTCTGCGCGGCTGCCGCCGTTTGCTCGTTGCCTTGCACAGACTGTGCGGACAACGCTGCGGTCGCCTTACTAAGCGCAGTGCCCATCCCGTCGTCGCTGGCCTGCGCGGCAACTGTAATTTGCGACTGCATTTCATCTGTTGCAGCAACGGTCTGACCTTCTACCGCCGCAAGGGTAGGCTCCAGTTCTTCCGCATCCGGGGGAGGCGTGGCTGCGGCCGTTGCGACAAACTCATCCATAGAACCGACTAGACTGCCAACGGTTTGCGTAACGCCGTTGGCAAGCGCCGCAATGCCGGTCCCGGTCGTGTGTTCTAAAGCCTGTTTTTGGGTGTCCGCAAACGTGTGGAGTTGCGTAACTTTAGATTCTTCGATCTGCGTCAGCGAGGCAATGGACTGTTGCACTTGCGAGGATGTCGCAGTACGCATTTGCTTTGCGGTATTCGTGGCACGTTGCTTTGCGTCTTGTTCGAATCCCGCGATCCCGTCGTTAATTTGTTTT
>JAOUGF010000381.1 GCA_029857925.1 Gammaproteobacteria bacterium | reverse complement strand
AAAGGTGGGTGAGTCACCCGGGTCGGGTAGACAATGTTGAATCAGATATGGGGCGAGGGGCTGTCGGTTTCAAGGCGCAACTAAGGACGTGTGAGGCACGGCGGAGTGCGCCGCCCAGGCGAAGTGGGTGTAAACATGACATATTTTTGACCACAATATCTAGTGGGTAGGCGACCTGGCACCGGATTTTGCATAGCCCTGGTTATAAAGTATACAAACTATTTAACATATTGATAAATATAATAAAAAAAATGTTTGACAGCGCTTGGCCTAGGGCGATAGGCTATGCATCCTTACCACAACATCTAGTGGTGCGCGTTGGATAGCCGCTTAGCGCCATTGGGTGTTGGTATCCGGGGGCAAATGCCCAGGAATAACGGTGGCAACGCCTAGCGCCCGCCAGAATGAACACCTACTTGGGCCTGATAATCCTTTATCAGTCGACAAAGTGGGGAGCCTAATATGATGAGGATGGAGAGCGACTAATGAGGTGTTGGCTGCCCAAGGGCTGGCCAGGCACTGCATTGGCCGTTGTTCGACCCGCAAATTTATAAAGGACCAACCTATGCGTACCGCCTATTTGAAACCCGTGCCGAATGACGTGGGTGAGATCGCCTATCAACCCGCCTCGATGGATATTTGGGACAAGAAATACCGCCTCACCGCCAAAGATGGCCGCCCGGTCGACAAGTCGATGGATGACACGTACAAGCGCGTGGCGCAGGCCTTGGCCGAGTGCGAGGCCACACCCGCCAAGCGTGAGGAATGGTACGAAAAATTTTTGTGGGCCTTGCGCAAGGGCGCGGTGCCTGCGGGGCGCATCATGTCCAACGCCGGGGCGTTGGCCTATAAACCCGCCACCAGCACCATCAACTGCACGGTGTCGGGCAGCATACGCGATTCCATGGACGACATCTTGGGCAAGGTGCATGAGGCGGGGCTGACATTAAAGGCCGGGTGCGGCATCGGTTATGAATTTTCAACGTTGCGTCCGCGTGGCGCCTACGTGTCCGGCGCGGGTGCGTATACGTCGGGTCCGTTGTCGTTTATGGATATCTACGACAAGATGTGTTTCACCGTGTCGTCTGCCGGTGGTCGGCGCGGCGCGCAAATGGCCACGTTTGACGTCGGCCATCCCGATGTGATGGACTTTATCCGCGCCAAGCGCGAATCCGGGCGTTTGCGTCAGTTCAACTTATCGCTGTTGATCACCAAAGAATTCATGGAGGCCGTCAAACACGACGGCGATTGGAAGCTGGCGTTCCCGATCTCCAAAAAAGAGGCCGATGCCGACGCGTTGGACCTGGAAAACACCGAACAAATCGTGTGGCGCGATTGGCCGGTCACCGAAAATTATTTGGTCAATCTGCAAGGCCAGGTCGCGTGTCGCGTATATCGCACATTAAAGGCGCGCCGCGTGTGGGACATGATCATGACCTCCACCTACGATTACGCCGAACCGGGTTTTATCTTGATAGATAAAGTCAATGAGATGAATAACAACTGGTTTTGCGAAACGATACGCGCGACGAATCCGTGTGGCGAACAGCCGCTCCCGCCCTACGGTTCTTGTTTATTGGGCTCGATCAATCTGACGCGTTTCGTGCACAAGCCGTTTACCGATCAGGCCTATTTCAATTGGGAAGAGTTCGATAAGGCGGTGTCCGTTTTCACGCGCATGTTGGACAATGTCGTCGAGATCAATGGCCTGCCGTTGGAACAACAGCGTCACGAGATCATGAATAAACGCCGTCACGGCATGGGCTATCTCGGCCTGGGATCGGCGATGACGATGATGTGCATGAAATACGGTTCGGCGGAATCCTTGGAATTCACCGAGCGCGTGACGCGTGAAATGGCGATGGCGGGTTGGCGCACGGCGTTGGATCTGGCGAAGGAAAAAGGCCCCGCGCCGATCATGAATCAAGATTTCACCATCACGCCGGAGATGTTGCGGCGTAGACCGGAGATGGTGCGCGACGGCTTGAAGGTAGGCGATACCGTCAAGGGCAAGGTGTTGCATGCGCGCTATAGCCGCTATATGCAGCGCGTCGCCAGCGTCGATGCCGCATTGGTGGATGAGCTGGCCGAGGTTGGCGCGCGTTTTACGCATCACTCGTCGATCGCGCCGACCGGCACGATCTCGTTGTCGCTGGGCAATAACGCCAGCAAGGCATAGAACCCAGTTTCGCGCATCATTATTTCCGCAATGTGATCCGCGAAGGCAAAAAGAGCAAAGAGAAGGTCGATGTATTTTCGTTTGAATTATTGGCCTATCGCGAAATGGTCAACCCCAAGGCCAAACCGAACGCCGACACCGACGAAGAGAAATTGCCGGAATATTTTATCTCCGCCGACGATATCGCGCCCAAGCAACACGTCGATGTGCAGGCCGCCGCGCAAAAGTGGATAGATTCCTCCATCTCTAAAACCGCCAACGTACCGACGGATTTCGCGTATGAGGAATTCAAAGACATTTATATGTATGCCTACGATCAAGGGTTGAAAGGGTGCACGACCTTCCGTTTCAATCCGGAGGCCTTCCAGGGCGTGTTGGTGAAAGAGCAGGATTTGAAAAACACCACCTATCGTTTCACGTTGGAAGACGGCAGCGAGATCGAAGTCAAGGGCGACGAAGAGATTGAATACGACGGCGAAATCCACACCGCCGCCAATCTCTACGACGCGATGAAAGAAGGTTATTACGGTAAATTCTAATCGCAGGAAGTTCCGTCCCTTCCCCTACGATGGGGAAGGGTGAGGGCGCATCACCCGCGCGCAACGCTCAAGTCGAGGACATGTTATGACCACCAAGATTGCCAAAAAGATTGTCAAATTCAGCGTCGTCAAAGACGAACCGCCGGTCGCCGTCGCACCGATCAAAGAAGAATCGATATTGCAACACATGCACGAAAAATTGGAACGCCCGGAACAATTAATCGGCGTGACCTACAAACTCAAAACGCCGTTGTCCGAGCACGCGTTGTACGTCACCGTTAACGATGTGATCTTGAATCCCGGCACCCCGCACGAGGCGCGTCGCCCGTTCGAGATCTTTATCAATTCCAAAAATATGGATCATTTTCAGTGGATCGTCGCGCTGACGCGCATCGTCTCCGCCGTGTTCCGCAAGGGCGGCGACGTGACATTTTTGGTAGAAGAATTAAAAGCGGT
>JAOUGF010000015.1 GCA_029857925.1 Gammaproteobacteria bacterium | reverse complement strand
CATCCTGGGGCGCCTCCAAGTAATAAATACCGGCGGGTGCAGGGGCATTGATGATGATGTGCGTGCCTTGCACCAAGTCTATCGCGGGCGTCAGCGGGGTCGGCTGGCAGCACGCGGCGACCGTATCGACCCACGGCCCAGCGGCGTTCACCAGGGCCCGCGCATACACCTCTTGTTCACGCCCTGCTTGACGAAACGCGACGCGTATCCCCCGGGGCTGAGGCGATGCGGCAATGAACCGCGCCCCACGCTCACAGCGTGCGCCATAGGCCACGGCCGAGGCAACGACCGCGCGTGTCAGCGCTGCGTCATCGGTTTGCGCGTCCCAATATTGGAACACCGCCTGTAGGCCCTGCTGTTCCAATCCATTTAAATCCTGCCAACGCGCACGCGTTAAACTCGAAAAGCGAGCACTGGCGTCCAGACCCGTCAACGCGGCGTACAGACTGAGTCCAACACGAATCTGCCACGGTCGGCGCCGCGTTTGGCGATATATAGGGATATAAAACGGCACCAGTCGCACCAAATGCGGCGCGATTTTTAATAGTGTGCGTCGCTCTCGCAGACATTCCCGCACCAAACTAAATTGGGCGGTTTCTAAATAGCGCAAGCCCCCGTGGATCAGCTTGCTGGAGCGGCTGGAAGTGCCTGCGGCGATGTCGCGCTCTTCAAGCAACAACACCTTGTAGCCGCGCACCGCAGCGGCCTGCGCGACACCTGCGCCGTGTATGCCCGCGCCGACGATCGCCAGATCAACGTCGAACTCGCTCAACGCGCCTTCCTTAGTGCGCTAATCATCGGCTCGATCTGCATCGTTTCTACAAAATGCGCCCCCAGCCCCGCCAAATCCAACGCCAATTGCGGTTGCGTGACCTCATATAACATCCACGCCCACGGCCCCGGCCACAACGCGCCTATACGCGGTTGGATTTTTGTGTAGTTGCAGATTAAAAATTCCGGTTTCACACGCAGTGCCGCCAAGCGCGACGGCGCATCCCAACGATGCAACACCCAGCCTAGGCGCAACCCGCAGCCCAACGCACGCGCCATTTCCAACGCGCCCAAATGAAATGAAATCAACACCACCTGCTGCCCCGCCGGCTGCACGTCGGCCAGGATTTGACGCACCGTAGTATCTATCCCAAACGCATCCAGGCTTTCTTCTTTGATCTCGACGTAGGCCGTCACGTCAGGGTGTTCACGCAAGAACTCGATAAAGGTGCGTAAGCGAGGGATCGTCGCTGCAGGCCCTTCAGCACCTGAGGGGTAAAAACAGGTTTCACGCGCCAACGCGTCGGCATTCTGTTCAAAAAAGACCAGTTCCCGGCCCGTCATGCGCAGTAATTCAGCATCGTGAAACAACATCGGCACACCATCGCGACTGAGTTGGACGTCAATTTCAACGTGTCGCGCACCCGCTGCCACCGCCGCTTCTAACGCGGGCAATGTATTTTCGGGAAATTTTGCGGCATAACCGCGATGTGCAACCAACTCTGGTTTAGGCATAAAACTAGGCATCAACAAGGATTTAGCTAAGATTGATCCAAAATCGGGGCCAATTCAACGCCTATTTCTATAAATATCGCCGTCAAGCTTTATGCGCACCACCCGATAACCCGCTAGGCAACCTGGATTCTATAATGGCCGTTCCACAACGCATCCACGATATACGTAAATATATAGAAGAGGTGAGTGCACTGCCGCCTTTGCCTGAGGCGGCGCGCCAATTGCTGGCATTGAAAGATGACCCCCATGCCAGCGCACGCGCAGTGGGTACCGTGATCGAGCATGACCCCTTGATCGCCGGGCAATTGATACGTCATGCATCGTCACCGCTATTCGGGTTGCGCAGCAAGGTACATTCGATTCAAGACGCAATCACGGTATTAGGCAATAAGCGCGTGATGGATGTCGCGATGGCATTAATCAGTGTGCGCGGCTTTCAATTGCCGAAACAAGGCCCACTCAACATGCAGTGGTTCTGGCGACACGCGATCTACACCGCCACGCTGATGCAATTATTAGCCGAGGCGATTCCCCCCCACCCCCATCAACCCGCACCTGCCACCGCCTATGCAACCGGGCTGTTGCATAATATCGGGGTGCTCGTGATAGGCCAGGTTTTTCCGACAGAATTCGCGAATATCAATGCCGATTACGCCATCCGTCCGACCCTCGCGTTAACGAAAATTGAAGATACCCGCCTGGGCGCAAACCACGCGCAAATCGGTATGTGGTTACTACGCAAGTGGATGCTCCCTGCAGAATTTATCGTCACCGCGCACGAACATCACAATCCGCGCTATAAAGGTGAATTTCGCGCCTACGCGAATCTTGCGTTCGTGACGTCTTGTTTGCTGGCAAAGATGGATATCGGTGATGCAGGTGCGGTAGATCCCCCCGCAAATGTATATTTTGATTTAAAGCTCACGCCCGCCAGCGCGCAACAAGCGCAGCAACGCCTGTCAGAAGAGCGTGCCAGCCTGGAAAACCTCGCCGCCGAGATGTGCCAAGGCATTTAGCCCTGAATTCAACGCTAAACCGCAACGGCCTGCGCCAACCCTAAGCAGCCGTAATTTTATTGGGCGAGCGCGCAATACACCGACTTCTAAGCTATTCGGCATTATTTTCGCATTGGGTTGATAATTCATTGGGTTATCGCCCAATTTATTTGCCGACCGAGTTTCGTACGGTCATGGACGAGTGAATTTTGAACCACGCTCAAACACCTGCACGCAATCACCTTCTTTTCCCGCGTATCGCCTGCGATCCGTTAAAAATAATTGTGCACACACGTATACAAAGGTTTTCCATTATCTGCGTTAACACGCTGTTGACGGGGATGTTCGCGTTGCTGCCGGAACTGAGTACAGCGGAACCGTCGCGCGGATATACGCAAGAATTGGCACATGCCGCACAACCTGGCCGCATCTACCTCGATCTTTACAATACCACAGGCACCCATATCGCAAACGCGCCCAACCAATTGCGCATCGGCCTTCCGCCTGCGGAGCTTATTATAAGTGAGCACGATATTGGCTTTAAAACCATGGTGTATCGTAATATCGCCGCCTATACGCAAGCGGATGCCAGCTTGGTGAGCAATCACGTCAACCTGCATATAGGCGCGGCCATCGCCTGGCACTGGGACTTTTTGATGTTTAACTTTAACCCGGAAATCGTGCGCACGGACGGCGTCAACAACATTATATTGAATGGCGCACTATTGATGCCGCTGGATTGGGACGGCGGCTACGGCAAATTTCAATTTGGCTTAGAGGCCAGCCTTCTCGATAATCGCAATGCCCACACCGCACTGGCACTCGGTATGCGCTGGCTGCCGACCCCCCCGTTGACATTGGATATTGTATTTATCGGCGACAGCGGCCAAGCCGGCCGCACATTCGAGGTCGCGACACCCGCCGCCCTGCGCATCAATTTGCGCCTGATGTAAACACCGACAAGCAACCCGTATCCGCGCAATTACGCAGGCGTTCGCCGCATTTTTGGCGAAATTCAAGCCGTGTCTACGCAAGGAATTGGGCATATTTGGTGCATTCCCTATTTCAATTATCGCGAAATTGAGGTATCGCCACGTGCCCTACGGCTCGCCTTCATCTACGACCGCTGCCGCGTTACTCGCGGTGGAGGCCAAAGATTTGCGCGCCGAAAACCATCAACTGCGCGAAAAATTGCACACCATCGTATCGGAGGCGCAACACAATCAACAAAAAATGCAGCGCTTTCAGGCGCTGGAACTACGCTTAATGGGGTGCAATTCGCTGTCCGAATTGATCCGTGTATTGGTCTATGACTATCGCGTTACCGCGAAACTGGATCGGGTAACGCTGTTTTTACTTGACCCGGACTATGCGATACGCCGCACCTTGGACGATGATATGGTCGGTTATGCGAACAACCCCGACCTCATTTTCTCTGACAGGACCGAACTCGATCAACGCTTTCCGAGCTTAATTCAAAATCCCTATCTTGGCCCTTACCAACGCGCAGATTTTCCGGAATTGTTTCCGGTACGCCCGCTGGAGCCGCGTAGCGTGGCCTTGCTACCCTTGCGCAGGCGCGGCAAAGTCGTCGGATTACTAAATTTAGGCAGCATACGCGCCGAACGATTTTCGTCCACCACCGCCAGCGATTTTCTGGAGCGCTTTGCCGCAGTCGTCGCGATGTGTGTAGAAAATGCCACCCACCACGCGCGTCTAAAACATATCGGCCATACCGATACGCTGACCAATGTCGCGAATCGCCGCCTATTCGATCAACGCCTCTACGAAGAGATTTCACGCGCGCAGCGCCACCAACAGGCCCTGTCCTGCCTGTTTTTCGATGTCGATTTCTTTAAGAAGGTCAACGATGTCTACGGCCACGCGGCGGGGGATGCGGTATTGCGGGACATCGCCCTGGTGATCAAAAGCGGATTACGCGTGGCGGATGTGCTTGCACGCTACGGCGGCGAAGAATTTGCGGTGATATTGCCTCAAGGCGATGAATCCACCAGCGCTGAAATCGCGGAGCGGATACGCATCGCGGTCGCGACGCAGTCCTTTGTGTTACCGGAAGGTCAGACGATTTCGGTTACGATTTCCGTCGGCGCGGCGACATTAATGCCGCCGGTAGTCGGCGCGATCGGCCAACTGGGGCGCGAACTGGTTGAGCTTGCGGATGCCGGCGTATTCGACGCGAAGGCTCAAGGCCGCAATCGAGTGATGCACCGTGGCATACTAAACGCCGCGAATTTCATTCAGAAAATGAAAACGGCCGAAGGGCAATCAGCCCCACGACCGTATAACATCAACGAGACGTGATGTAATTAGGCAGCCATGCCTTTCAGTGATTTCAAGGCTTGAACCTTGACCACATTGCGCGCTGGCTTGGCCTTAAATGTGGTTTCTTCGCCGGTAAAGGGGTTTATACCTTTACGCGCCTTGGTGGCAGGCTTACGCACCACGCGAATTTTCATTAAACCTGGGACTTTAAATGTGCCGGCACCGTTTTTCTTGACGTGACGCTCAATCAAGCTGGCAAATTCATTGAAAACGCTGGCCACATCTTTCTTGCTCAGGTCGGTGAACTCGGCGATATGTGTGAAGATTTGCGACTTGTTCATCGCGTCTTTAATTGGGGTGTTAGGGGCCTTCTTTACTACGCGCTTGGCGGCCTTTACGGCGCCAGTGGCGGCCTTGCGGGTTACAGCTTTTTTTCTCGGCATGAGTCGCTCCTGGTCAGTCATATCAAAGTTGCAGTTAAATACTCGACTGGTATAGCATTTAACTGATATTTAGTACCGGGTGTATGTTAAACTTGAATTTGTTACATGGCAAACATTTTTAATTATGTATAGCGCAAATTTTGCAATTTTTCACGCTTACCAGGTGCTTCGGCGGCATTTTCAGGGGGTTTTCCTCGGCAAAAAGGCCAATTCACGCACCTTGACTCGCGTTTTACCCGTAATTTTCATGCTCAGCGCATGCTTCGGCGAAGACTACAGCGAATTACAACTTGCCAGCGCGCGCGGTCAAACCGACCTCGTGGAAGTCATGCTAAGCCGTGGTTCGGACGTCAATCAAGCCAATGGAAAAGGCAAAACCGCGTTAATGATGGCGGCGTCGTCCGGGCGTACCGATACTGCAAAGGTGCTTTTGGCGCGCGGCGCCGCAGTAGATGCGCAGGATGTCGATGGCATGACCGCCTTAATGGTTGCGGCATCCGGCGGTTTTACCGACACGTCGAAATTGTTGTTACAGAATGGCGCCAATATCAATGCGCAGAACAAATACGGTGTCACGCCGATCGCGAATGCGGTGTTTTTCGGGCACCCCGAAACGGTGCGCGCATTGTTGGCGCATAACGTACGCGTCGAACGCGGTGCGGCCGAAGAAGCCATGTTGATTGCGGCCGGATTAGGGCACACATCGATCGTCGAGTCCTTGTTGAATTTCGGTGTAGACATCAATGCACGCGGCAAAAAACAACGCAACGCCTTGATGGCCGCCGTCAGCTTCAACCACCCCGCTACCGTGGCCGCGCTGTTGGCGCGCCATGCGGACCTTGATGCGCGGGACGATGACGGCAAGACGGCGTTGATGATTGCAGAGCACGCTGGAAAAAACGACATCATTGATATGCTGCGCAAGGCTGCGGCACGCCCGTCCAAGGCCTCTTAAAATTTCACCCATGAATGGGAAAATCAGCCTCAACGCGCTATTCACCGTGCTCGCGGTACTGGTCGTCGTGGTGGGTGCCGGGGTGATGGCCTGGTTCCCCTCCGCCGGACGCTTGGTCACCTTAGGCAAAGACCTCGCGTTCCCCCCCAAATTATTGGATGCACATTTAACTACAATTGAACGGCAAGGCGAAATCATCAAATTTATCTCTGACGGCACGCTGGGTCGCGTGTTGGAAGCGGATGGTAAATACTGGCATTCGACATTTTCCGTCGCGACCACAGAGGAATTCTATTCTTTACCTGGTTTGAGCACCGCCACGCGTTTTCGCCTGGAACGTATACTGGCGGATGGCGTGGACATCAGTTATGAAACGCGCCAGCGACCGCGTAGCGCGAATGAAAAGGAAAGCGTTGTAGATCGCGGCGTGCTGCACTTAGCTTGGCGGCAAAATCAATCGCGTTTTAACCTCCCCCCTCGCGCACCGGAGAAACACTAAGTTTGGGCGGACGATACTGCGTTGGCTGCATTTGCGTCGCGCGTGTCCAAGACTCGCCACTGATCCCGCCCCTCAGCGGTAAACGCACACCAACACCAACTCCAACGCTGTCCGGCACAAATGATAAAACTAAAAAAGGGCGTAATCCCCTACGCCCCGGATAAAAGCTGCGCTCAGTAGGGCGGTAAGTCCGCAGTTTCTGGCAGTTTAGGCGCTAGATTGGAGGAGACGGGATCTGGGTTGTCCTGTTTCCGCCACCACACTGCAGGGGATTTTTCATGCGGGACACTGTGACAACGCTCGCACGTCCATAATGGAAAGGCTACTTTATCGTGGCACCGCCCGCAAAATTCGCCGGCCAAAATGGCGTCCATGCCGATTTTATTCGAACCGCGTTGTGGCGTGAATATCTTGGGATGACAGTTAGAACAATCCAGCCAACGCGTATGCGCGAGATGCGGGAAGCGTACATGAGGCATTTGCCCGGTATTAGTGAAATAAATATCGAGATCCATGACCTTCATTTCGCCCTCGCCCGTCAGGTCGGCGCGTGGATTTATCAGCCCTTGGTCTATCGCTTTAACCCAATTCACGCCGCCGCGCCTATCGTAGGGCAAGGATTTTAATGCGACACCGGGATCCTGCAGCGCCGCCAATGCGTCATTATTGGGATCATGGATGCCATCATCAACCAACGCCTCGGTCTTAGGCGCGTTGATATAGACGCGCGAATCTCGACGTTGATAGTCCGATTGATTACCACGCACCGTGTATTCATTTCCGGTACCGGTTGATGCCGCTGGTAATAAACCACACCCCACGACGATCGCGGTGATGCCGCCCCCCACTACCATCCACGATAGTATTTTCTTCATTGCCACGTAGTGCCCCCCCATTTTACCCTTAACCGCCCCCTACTCAGGTGTTGTGCGGTCAACCTGTATCACGCCGCTAGGGCTGCGCACCCGCTTGGCGCAATGCATCCACAATCTCTTCTTGGCCTTCGCCCAACGCCACGACCAGCACATTACGACCGTCTTGCGTTTTACGTTGTAAGTCCGCGCCGCGCGCGATTAACATCTGCACCGTGGACAAACGCCCGCGCGCCACGGCCCACATCAGCGCCGTCCAACCGTCAGGGGTGGCGCTATTAATATCAGCACCACTGGCCAACAGCAAGTCGACCACCTCGGTATGTCCTTTTTCCGCCGCGCGCATCAGCGGATCCCAACCATTTTGATCGCGCACGCGTAGGTCTGCGCCCTTCGCCAGCAACAATTTTGCGGTCGCGATATCGCCTTTGCGCGCGGCATGCGCAAGCGCTGTCCAACCATAGTTGTTTTGCGCGTTGACGGATGCACTCCCCGCCGCCAGGTGTTGCGTGACACGCGCCTGATCGCCCGCAATGACCGCCTCCATCAGCGCACTATTACCGTCGCAACCGGCCACACCCAGCAACCCCACCATACACCACACATAGGTAAATTTGTACATACTTGAGATCGCTTCCCGGAAAAAAGGCATTATCCCAGATTTTCCCCCGCTTGACACACCTCCTGCAGACTGTGACGAAGTTGGCATAATACAACCCAACTAAATGTGACTTAGTTAGCGCGCTACGTGGCATTTCGAGTCGTAACACTGGGTGTGGGTAATGACGTATGTGCGATCCGCAGTAAGCATGAGTCACACAGGGGTCACAGTAAGACGCAAGATAGGGAAAGGCTTTAGGAGAAAAGGTATGTATTCAAACTATCCCATTCCAGGGAAGATTTTTACGGATCCGCAGGGGCGTAAAATGGTGGTGGATTCCGTTGATGCAAGAAATATTGTGTTACGCGTGGGCAAACAACGGGTTTTGGTGATTGCGCGTAGCAGTTGGAACGCGATGTCTTTGGTGGAGCTGCGCCGGGCCGGCTGAACGTACCCCACACCGACATCTGCATGGATAGCCTTTAAAACACAGGGATACACTGATTAATTAGTCTGGGCCTCAAGGAAATCGGCGCCTCTATTACGGGGCGCCTTTTTATTAATAGCGATTCAGCACCTTTGCGAACGCCGCCACCACCGTGTCGATGTGCTCAGGCTTTACCGTCAATGGCGGTGCAAAGCGAATCACGCTTTCGTGCGTGTCTTTGCTCAACACCCCTTCCGCCAACAATGCCTCGCACAATGCGCGCGCGCTGACACGGGCGCCATCCACTTCCACGCCTAACAGCAGGCCACGCCCACGCACGTCGCGTATCGCGGAGTGGCGAAGGGTCTGCAATTGTGCAATAAAATAGGCCCCCTGCTGCGCGGCATTCGCGATCAGTTGTTGTTCGTCCAACACCTTCAGCGCCTCCAGACCCACCGCGCACGCCAGCGGGTTTCCGCCAAACGTGCTGCCATGATCGCCAGGGCTAAACACGTCCATCACCTCGTTGCGCGCTAAAAACGCCGATACCGGTAACAGCCCTCCACCCAACGCCTTGCCCAATAACATCGCATCAGGTTGCACCCCCTCGTGCTGACTCGCGAACCAACGCCCGGTACGCCCCAGACCGGTTTGGATCTCATCGACGATCAATAATACGCGATGCGCCGCGCAGATCCGTGCACAGGCCGCGAGATAACCGTCTGGCGGTATGATGATGCCGCCCTCACCTTGGATCGCCTCGACCAAAAACGCAGCGGTTTGCGGTGTGATTGCGGCTTCTAACGCGTGCGCATCGCCATACGCGACCGTCTTCAAACCGGGAGGATAAGGGCCGAATCCGGCGCGATATTGCGGTTCACTGGACAACCCGACGATGGCGATGGTGCGCCCGTGGAAATTTCCAGTACAGGCGATGATTTCGGTTTGATCGGGACGGATGCCTTTCACCCGTTCACCCCATTTGCGCGCCGCCTTGAGCGCGGTCTCCACCGCCTCGGCGCCGGTATTCATCGGCAACACGCGGTCAAACCCGCTCACTTTGCATAGATGCTCCGCAAACGGACCCAGTTGATCGGAGTAATAGGCGCGTGAACAAATCGCCAGACGCTGGGCCTGTGTGGTGAGCGCGTTCAGCAAACGCGGATGCGCATGGCCATGACTGACGGCGGAATATGCGCTCATCATATCTAAATAACGACGGCCTTGCGTATCCCACGCATAGACGTCCAGCGCCCGCGTCAACACCACGGGCAGGGAATGATAATTATGCGCGCAATAGCGCTGTTCAAGTGCGGGGATGTCCATAACCTATCCAAGCCGCGAGCAGATCGTATGCCAAACGCACGGTTTTTTGGTGCAGGTCGTAACGCGGGTTCAACTCCGCGATCTCCAGCCCAACCACCTGCGCATGACGACCCAAGCCGTGCAACGCCGCCAATAACGCGTCGGCGGTGATGCCCCCCGGTTCCGGGCTGCCTACACCCGGCGCATCCACCGGATCCAGCGCATCGAGGTCTACGCTTACGCCGAAGGCCTCCGTGTTGCGTTGTAAATCCGCCAGCGCCTCGGCGATGATCGCCGCCAGACCGCGTGTCTTGACCTCGGTCATATAGCGTATATTCACGCCCAAGTCCGTTAAACGTTGCTGTTCCTGCGCCTCATAAGAACGCACACCGATCAACCATACATGTCGCGGTTGCAACGCGGGTATAGTGCCCGCCAACCGCACCAGGTCTGGCGGCCCCGCGCCCAACAACATCGCCAATGGCATGCCGTGCAAGGCCCCGCTAGGGCTGGTTTCAGGGGTATGTGCGTCCATGTGCGCGTCTATCCACAACAAACCCAACGCGCCGCGTCCGCGCAGGCTGCGCGCCACACCGCTCCACGTCCCGATGGCGCAGGAGTGATCGCCGCCGACGACGACGAACTGATGACCATGCGCCGACCATAATTGCGTTTGTTGCGCCACCCGTGGCGCCAATGCCGCCACCATCGCATACGCGTCCATCGCAACGTCTTGAGGGTCACGCAGCGTCGTTACCCAGCGCAGGTCGGGCAACGGCTGGCATTTTAATAACGCACGTAACGCCTCTGGTCCTTCTTGGCAGGTGCGATCCGACGCCCCCACGCAACTCGCGACACCCAATACATGAAACACCCGCGGGGTATCTAGGTGCGCTTGTTGCACCGCAGTAGGTATATCGGCTTGCCGCGTATCGGACATCTGCTTACATTTTTTGACCATCAAGGAACGTTAAGAAAGATGCGCATAAATAACGCCAACCTTAGATCTCTTTACTAAGATTAAGTATGAGCACAGCCACGTTATCATCAGAATTGCTGCAACAACGTCGCGCCACCATTGACGCCTGGCACCTGTATGACGAGGCGCAGGCCTGCGCATTTCTGGTACATGAGCTTTCCCCCTACACCGCAATCGTGGGCACCGCCAGCGCGGTTGCCGCCACCTGGGTGGAGGCGATACGCGCGACACCGCATAAAGGCGGCGTGTTACACGCCTTTCTACAAGAATACCACCTCGCGAGCGAAGAAGGCGTGGCGCTGATGTGTCTCGCCGAGGCCTTATTACGCATCCCCGACAGCGCCACCGCCGATCAATTGATCCAAGATAAATTCAGCTTCGCGCATTGGGAAGATCACCTCGGACACAGTCACGCCTGGTTTGTAAACGCCTCGACCTGGGGGCTGTTGTTGACCGGGCGGCTGTTCAACGGACGCACGTCTGCAACACAATGGGCGGCGCGCCTCAGTGCGGCCATCACGCGCGGCGGTGAACCGTTGATACGCGCGGCACTCAAACACGCAATGCGCGTACTGGGTCGGCATTTCGTGCTGGCGACGCACATCCCCGAGGCCTTACAACGCACCACCCAAGACGCTTTTTCCGCTTACCGCTTTTCATTCGATATGCTGGGCGAAGCGGCGCTCACCGCGTTGGATGCGGAACGTTATTTTTACGCCTACACATCCGCGATCGAGGCGATCGGCCTACACGCGCCCTCAAATGCTACGTGGCAAGCACGCACCAGCATCTCCATAAAACTGTCAGCACTGCACCCACGTTACGAATTTGCGCAACATGCGCGCGTGGTACGCGAATTGGTGCCGCGTCTATTGACACTGGCACAGGCCGCGCACCGCGCGGGCATCGCATTGACTGTGGATGCCGAAGAAGCGGAACGCTTGGATTTATCCTTAGACGTGTTTGCGCGCGTGTATGTCGATGAATCCTTGCGCGGCTTTGAGGGGTTCGGGCTCGCGGTGCAGGCCTATCAAAAACGCGCATGGGCGGTGATCGATTATTTAGCCGACCTCGCCGCAACCCATACCCGGCGCATACCGGTACGCTTGGTCAAAGGCGCCTATTGGGACAGCGAAATCAAACGCGCACAAGAACGCGGTTTGCGCGACTATCCGGTGTTTACACAGAAGGAGGCCACGGATGTCAGTTATTTGGTGTGCGCGCAACGTCTGCTGGCCCGGCCGCAGCAGTTTTACGCGCAATTTGCGACGCATAATGCGCATACTGTGGCCGCGATAATGGCAGTCGCGCCGCACCGGGATTTTGAGTTTCAACGCCTGCATGGCATGGGCGAGGCACTCTATCCGTTGTTGCGCGACCTGCATACCGATATTGCGTGCCGCGTGTATGCGCCGATCGGGCATCACCAGGAGTTATTGCCTTACCTGGTGCGCCGCTTACTGGAAAACGGCGCCAATTCTTCGTTTGTACATCGTTTAGAAGATACCACCGTCGCGATCGCAGAGATCGTGGCAGACCCACTCGCGCAACTGCAAAACGGGCTGCCCGCGCGTAATCCGCAACTGCCGACACCCTCGGCATTATTCGGCGACACACGCCAAAACGCGGCCGGGTTTAACCTGCATGATCACACTGCGGTCGGCGCATTGCTGAACGCGCTTGGGCGCGAGACAAAAACGCGTTGGCAGGGCCAATCCATTATCGGTGGCAAACCGTGGCCAGGTGCCACGCATCTGGTGTATGCCCCCGGCGATCGTCACAGCGCGTTGGGTGACGTGGTCGAGGCAGACGCCAACGCGGTCGAGCACGCACTTAACTTGGCGACCCACGCGTTTCACGCCTGGTCGTCCACCCATGCGACGCACCGCGCGCACCTGTTGCGCAAAATCGCCGACCTGTTTACACAACACACGGCGGAATTGCTGGCGATGATCGTGCGTGAAGGCGGACGCTGCATTCCAGACGCAATCGCGGAAGTGCGCGAGGCAATAGACTATTGCCGCTATTATGCGGCGTGGATAGAAGAACATTTCGCCGCACCCACGACGCTGCCCGGCCCGACCGGCGAACACAATTTTTTATTTTGGCGCGGACGGGGGGTGTTTGTGTGCATCAGCCCTTGGAATTTTCCGCTCGCGATTTTTATCGGGCAAATCAGCGCCGCGTTGGCCGCCGGAAATTGCGTGGTCGCCAAACCTGCCGGCGCCACACCGTTGATCGCCACGCGCGCGGTGGAACTGATGCACCTGGCAGGCGTGCCGGTAGACGTGTTGCATCTCTTGATCGGCGACGGCACGCGTATCGGCGCACGTCTATTAAGCGACGCGCGCGTCAGCGGCATCGCGTTTACCGGCGCCACCGCCACCGCGCGCGCGATCCAAGTGCAACTGGCGGCGCGCCAGGGCGCCATCATTCCGTTTATTGCCGAGACCGGCGGTATCAACGCGATGATCGTCGATAGCAGCGCGCACCCGGAACAGGCGGTCAATGATATCTTGACCTCGGCCTTCAACAGCGCAGGGCAACGCTGTTCAGCACTGCGCATCGTCTATTTGCAACAAGAGATCGCGCCGCGTGTGATCGGCCTGTTGGGCGGTGCGCTGGCG
>JAOUGF010000380.1 GCA_029857925.1 Gammaproteobacteria bacterium | reverse complement strand
CTTTTCCGGCCTTGTCGAAGGTCACGGTTTTGGATTGCCCTTTGGGATAATTGCCAAGGTCGAACGTGGCGGTTTCCGATGTTGAATATATGCTGTGAAAAAACGGGTCCTCGTTCTTAAAGCGGATGGTGTCACCGACCTTGATATCCAACGTCTTGATCTCCGCGCCGTCTTTGACAAAGGATCGATTTTTCTGATCCACTACAACTTCTTGGGCCCACAAACTTCCCGATATCACCAGCGTAGTGGTGAAGCACAATGCCTTCAAGCGATGTTTAACCATGTTGAGCTCCTCGTAAATTCGTCAATAATCGTCGTTAGGTCTGGTTTAGTTTTGCGGCAAAACCGGATACACAAACATCGGCCTGTCGGACGTCAACGCATTTAAAAACGCTACGATATCTTCCTTGTCCTGTTTGGTTAACGCGAGGTCTTGCGGCAGGGTCGGGGACAGGTTGGTCTTGACCACACCGCCCAGCGCATAGTGTTCGACGACGTCGCCCAGCGTGGCGGCGGAACCGTCATGGAAATACGGCGCGGTTTGGTTGATGTCGCGCAGTGTCGGTGTTTTAAACGCGCCGTCCATCGATTTATGCTTCTTTTGTTTGAAACGGCCCGGATTGTGGTCGGCGTCGCCAAAGGATTTCAGGCCGATGTTGTGAAAGCCGCCGTCATTGAAGTTCGGCGCCAAATGGCAGTTTGTACACTTGGCTTTTTCGACAAACACCTTAAAACCGTTCACTTGTTGCGCGTTCATCGCGTTTTTGTCGCCCTTCACCCATTGGTCAAACGGCGAGGTCCTGCTGACGATGGTACGTTCAAATGAGGCCAGCGCCTTGGCCACGGATTCGCGCGTGAGGCCTTCGCCGGGGTAGGCCTGTTCAAACAATTTGACGTAGCCTTTTACCTTGTTCAGGCGCTCAATGACCACCTCGGGTTCGACGGTGCTACCTGCGTTGATGTCGGCAGGCTTGCCTTGACCGGCAAACCCTTGTTTTTCCAGGTTCGGCATACGCCCGTCCCACATCAAGGTGTCGTTATAGCCTAGATTGATGATCGTCGGTGTGGCGAGGCCTACGTTTTTGCCCAGAAAACGCACCGCAGTAGGCAGGCCGTCGGCCCAACCGCGTTCCGGGAAATGGCAAGAGGCGCAGGTCACTTGCCCGGTGCCGCTGAGGCGCGGGTCGAAAAATAATTGTTTGCCTAGGCTTACGCGTTTTTCGGAGAATTTATTGTCGTCCGGTGAGGGCGCCGCCTCTGGCAATAGCCATTCCTTCAAGCTGGCATGGCCCGCCTCATAGACATATTCCGCGTTTGCCAACATCGGCGCGAATAGCAGCCCGATGGCCATGGTCTGTGCCAACCGGCGTTGGCGTTTTACGCTGACTTTGTTCACTCGCTGTAACAACATGACGTCCTCCTGGTAGGCCAGATAGCCCCGCCGGGGCTACCGATTAAAAATTTATCCCTTGTTTAACGGTGTTTACTAACCAAATCTTAAATATATCCGATTCAGTGCGCGCCTATCAGGCTAGCACGGGCGGGTTGGCGCCTTATCGTCACAGCGGTGTTTATTCATGATAAAACCACACGTAAATCGGAATTTATTAACGTGATCACAGTGGTTCTCACTCTCAACCCGCAATTGGCAACACATAGGCAAACCGCCAGCACCTATGCGAATTTCATTCCTAATCCAGTATGTATTCTAAGGCAGCGGTGAAAGGGGAACTCGCGTGCGGTGGCCATTAGTGCACCATTAGGCAATTCAAACTTTGCTCGGCTGTGCCCGAAAAAAGGCATTGCCCCGGGGCATAGCGTGGTGCAATGCTACGCCCTGGGGCAATGTTTAGTAATGACTACTCAGTGCTTATTACAGACAGCCTAAGAACGCTGTCAACGCACCTTGATCCGCAGCGCTGAGGCCTTGATAGGCGTTCTTGCTCGCCGTGGCCTGGCCGCCGTGCATCAAGATCGCATCTTGCAAGGTCTTCGCGCGACCGTCATGCAAGTAATGCGAGCGTTCCGACATCGCGACCAAGGTCATCGTGCGGAACTCCGCGCCAGTGGCGGATTCCTGCGCCAAGCCGTCGGCCAACGCCGCACCCATGTCATGCAACAACAGGTCGGAGTACAACACTGCCGGCACGCCACCTGGACCGGGGAACGAAGGACGGTGGCAGCTGGTGCAACCGGTATTCTTGAATACCGTCGCGCCATGCGAGCTGGTGCAAGAGGCATTGGGCGCCGGGGCATCCACGGTGGCCAAGAACGCCGCGGTGGTCACCAAGGGCACCGCATCCAGTTCCGGACGCACACGGTCTGAACCACAACCGCTGGCCAAATCCGTACGATGCAGCCCGTTGGTCAAGCCCATTTCGTTACGGAAGCCGTCACCCATGAACTCGATCAGCGTAGGCACGTTGGCCTTCCATCCAAAGCGACCTACACGGCCATCGGCGGTGTAATTGACACGACCACGGACATCAACCGGTTGCGCCGCCGCACCTAAAATGATGTCATGCGGTTGCACGAAGTCGATCAAGCTGGTGTTGCGCAAGCTCATAGAACTACGCAAAGAAACCACCGTCGCGCCGACCGGGCCGGTTTGCAGGCTACATTCCGCCCCTAATTCCGTGATCGAATGCGCGCGCGCCACCGGGCCATGCGCACCGTCCACCAACGCGACAAAGTTGGTCGCGCTCATGCCGCCCGTCTTGGGCTCGCCATGACACGCGACACAGCTTTGCGCATTGAACAACGGGCCTACGCCTTCCGCGATCGAGAAGCTCTTGGTGAAGAAGAACTCACCCAGCGAGTTGAGCGTGCTGGCACCTTGCATCTTGGCTTGCGACATCAATGACGACATGATGGGGCCGGAACCGAATGCGGGTATCTTTACTACGATACCGCCGCGATTTTTGGTTTGACCGGTCACCCAAATCGTTTGACCATCCGGCGACACGGCCAAACCTGCGGCACGGAAGCCAATTTGACCATCGACATGGATATAGCGCTTGGCGACCAAACGCCCGCGTTGCGTAATGCGCACGATGCTGTTGTTACCACGGTTCAACACATACAGGTCGGCACCCACGGCCAGCATGGAGTTGCTGGAGAAGTTATCCGCTGCGGTTTCAGGCACGCTCGGCACGACATCGACGGGGATGTTATAAAGATCG
>JAOUGF010000379.1 GCA_029857925.1 Gammaproteobacteria bacterium | reverse complement strand
CGCGGTGCGTGCGGCAACGCGCGCCGCTTGGTGTGCGTGGATGGCGGTGTCGTAACGGCGTTGCAAGTCGGCATCGAGCTTTTCATCGCCTGCGAGGGTCGGCCACTGCGTCTCTAAATCTTTAAAGGCGCCATGCGCGGCAAGCAATTCTTCGGTAGCGAGGGCGTTGATACGTTCGATCTGTTCGATCAACGCGATTTTTTGCGCGCGTTGTTGTTCACGTGCTTGTCGCGATAAATCGGCCTGCTCGCGATTCCGGTTAAAAACACCGTCACAGGCCGCGCGAAACGCCTTCCACAGCGCCTGTTCTTTGCGATGTCCGACGGGGCCAATAGCCTTCCATTGTGCGCCCGCTTGTTTTGTGCTACGGATCGCCTGTTCATCGGCATTGGCGTGCAACGCGGTGATGCGCGCAATCAGTGCCTCTTTTTGCTGCACATTGCGCGTCCATTCGGCGGACAATTTTTCTTTCAGCGTGGCTATCGCCGCGTCAAACCGTTCGTCCAGTGTCTTGCGCACCTTCCGATCGGTAATGCCTAGGTTGCGCCATTCTACGCGCGCCTCGCGTGACAAGCGTTCCACCTTGTTCCAGTCCACCGTCGCCCAATCGGCGGCGCTTATAAATTCTTCCAATTTAATCAAAAACGCCTCGCGCGCCTCGGCGCTGTGCGCGCGTTGTTGCGATTGGGCCTCGAAGTGTTGCTTGGCGGGCGCATAGGCCTGGTCGCAGGCCTGATTAAACCGTTGCCACAAGGCCTCCGAGGTCTCGGCGTCGGTGGCGCCGCCACCCAGGCGTTGCCATTCCTCGCGTGCGGCACGCACTTGATTTCCGATTTCGATCGGATCTTCCGTGCTGCCGATCAGCGCCTCCATCTGCGCGATCAAACGTTCTTTCTGCGGTGTGTTCGCCCAATTCCGCCAATCACGCATCTTGACGAAGCGCTCTTCCAATTCATGCCACGCGCGACGCGCAGCGGCGGCGACCTCGTGGGCGATGCGCAAGGCCTTTTGCGCCTCGCGATGCGCGCGCGTTGCATCATCCAAATGACCTTCTTCCAAGGCCTTTTCTAACGATTTCAGGTGTTGTTCGAAGGCCTTTTGCGCCTGTTTTTGCATTATCGCTTGTTGGTTTGCCCGTTCATCCAACGCGCTCATCAATTGCGTGAGTTCAGACCACAACGCGGAAAATCGCGCGGGCGTCTCACGATTTTTTGCAACACTGCGCTGCAAACGTTGATAACGTGTGATGTCCAGCGCGGCGGCCTGCAGCAGTGCGCGCGCTTGGCTAATCCAATCTTGGTAGGCCGCGCCGATTTGCGCCGTTTGTTGCAGCGTCGCCAACTCGTCACGCACGGCGCGGAGGGCACGTGTCAAGCGCGCCTCATAGTCGCGGTGTTCGTCAGCGGGCAGTTCGGCGGTGGACTGCCATTGTGTCGCGATCTCTGTCAATGCCGCCTCGATGGCTGCGGGGAGTTCCGCGTCCAACTGCAAGCGCGCGCTTAAGTCCGCATGTAATTGCGCGGCCCGGTCTAGCAATTGTTGGCGCGCGGTGCGCCCGGGGATCCACGCGGCCTCTGCGGCGGCTTGTTGGTCGCGAAGTTGCTTTTGCGTGTCCAGATGGTCACGTGTGTGTTGTTGCGCAGCCTCGCAGCGCGCGCGTGTCGCATCCGTCACGTCAGGTTGCAACGCGTTCCACACCGTCAACAATTCCTCGAAACGAGCCACTTGAAATTCAAAATTACCGTTGTGCGGCACTTGTTCAATCTGCGCGATCAGTTTGTCAGCGTGTTCCTGGATACGCTTCGGCTTTTCGATGGCCTCCAGCGCGGTCTCAAGTTTGGCCTTCGCGGTATGGTATGTAAGTTTATCTTTGGTGCGTGCGGCTTTGATAATGCGTTCTAGCGCCGATACCTGGGTCACCTTGGCCAACGCGGCGGCGCGTATCGCAGGGTCGGCATCGTTGATCGCCAAGTCGGTCGCCAAGGATTCCTTTTCGGTTTTTTGCAATGCGGACAGGCGTAACGGTGACGCGTTGGCGTTGCGTGCGATGTGTTCCAGCAATTTAAGATCGGAAAGTGCGGCCACTTGCGCCATACGCGCTGTCAAATCAGCGTCACCCTGCACAATAAATTTCAGCCAACGTTGTGTCGCAACCTCAACGACGGGGGGTGGATTTTCCACCGGTTGCATCAAGCCCGCGAGTGTCGCGAGGTCACTCAACCGCCGCGTCGCGAGCGTGCGCACCTCGTTATCCGTGTCGGTTTTGGCAAGTTGTAGCAGCACCTCGGCGTCTGCGGCTAGCTCGGGACGCAATGCGGTCACCGCCTGCTTGCGCACATCGGCGTCACGGTGTTGCCACTTGGGTTTGCTAAACATTTTAAATATCATATAGTTGTACGCGGTTAAGCGCCTCGATGCAGGGGTGGTAAGCGTATGCGTATTTTAGGCCAGTTAGCGGAACAAGGCTATGACATAAAGTGTATAAATAAAACGCCGCAAATAGCATGGTAAATGCGCGGGACAAGCGACCCGCGCTATGGTGTGGCTGTGGGCTGTTAGCGCGCGCGCTGTAGTGCGGTTAGATCGGCGATGATTTGTTGGCTGTGTGTCTTGGGGCTGACCTCGCGATAGACCTTCGCGATCTTGCCCTGAGGATTAATCAAAAATGTATGCCTGCGCGCAAAGCGCAGCGGCCATATACCCCATAGCGAACCGTATTGCTTCGCGACGCTGCCGTCGGTATCCGCCAACAACGGGAACGGCAGGCCGTGTTTTTTTGAAAATTCCACATGGCTTTCGCGATTATCGATGCTCACGCCCAAGATCTGTGCGCCGAGTTTTTTTACAGCGGAATAATCGTCTCGGAATTGACATGCCTCTGTGGTACAACCGGGGGTGTTGTCCTTGGGATAAAAATATAACACCAGCCACTGATTGCGGAATTCCGCTAGACTGCGCGTCGCGCCGCTTTGATCCAATAAAGAAAATTCCGGCGCCGCCGTACCTGTCATCATGTCGATCTCCTCCGCAAAAATATTATGTCCAAAGAATGCCGTGGCCAACATCAAGATAGGGATGACGGTTTGTTTGTGTGCTATTTTCCACTGCATTTTCGCCAACACGGTTTGCTCCTTGAAGCGCGTATCCGATTGTATACACACACATCTGACATGCCATCTTCTATGCCGAATCGT
>JAOUGF010000378.1 GCA_029857925.1 Gammaproteobacteria bacterium | reverse complement strand
ATACCGCCCGGACCGCAATGGTGGTGGGACTCGGACGCTGGAAGTTGTTGCACGAGCTGCGCAAAGGCGTGAATCGCCGCCGCATAGAGTTCACTGAAATGCGTCTGAGGCACCGCGCACAACTGCGCGATCTCGCGCACGGCGGCATGTCGCGGGGCCAATAACTCCGTCGCCGTGCGCACCGGCAACGCATCCGCTGCTTTCGCCGTGGGCGCCGCCGTCGGCCGCCGAAAGATCATCGCTTGCTCAGCTTCATCTTGAGCCACACTTCCACCTGCGCGGGCGTGGGCTGGGGCAACCAATGTTGCCAATAGCGCGTAGGACCGCGTTGTGTAAACGCGCACAACGGTTCCACAAGCGGTTTCCAGCACTCGCCCGTCGTCAGATGCGCGGCGCGGTAGTAGAACACCGGCAGGCGCGCGAGCCGCTGGCGCAGCAGCACCGCGCGCAGCTCGCGGTGACTGGCGGCAGCGGCCTCCACGACGTCGGCGAATTGTCGGATCGGTGACAACTGCGGCAGTTCGATGATCTCACCCAGCCCGTTGTAGTGTGCGATCAGTGTCATCAATATCGGTGTCCACGCGTTCAAACCGGCGTCCGCCAGCTGCGTGTACAGACGCCCTTCCAAATCAAAATCTGTGGCTACATCCATGGGGCATGAGTGTCCACCCTCGTTTATTTCCGCGCAATAGAAAAACCCAACCCAAAGTTATGGGGGTTTTTCTATTGCGCTCGTTGCGCACCTGCTCAAGACTACGTGCCATGCGTACCAGGAGGAGCATGTAATGTTGGTCAGGATCGCACGATCGGCGATATCGCTTTTGTTTGTGATGCCTTGCGTCCAAGCCGAACAACTCGCGTCGCAAGAAGTCACGGCGCGCATCCGCGATGTCGTCACGCTGAACAATCTCGCCCCCAACGCCGCGCCCAGCGATATCCGCGTGACAACTTCCGCCATACCTGCTCTGTACACCGTCGCCATCGGCACCGACATTATTTATGCCACCGAAGATGGAACAAAAGTCGTCACTGGCCAGGTGCTGGATCTGGCTAATCGCAGGAACTTAACCGAGGACGCGCAGCAAGCCGCCGTCGGCGCGATCGTCAAGACGTTGGGTGATACGGAATTCATCACCTTTCCCGCGACGTCGCCCGCCATCGGCACGGTGACGGTGTGGATGGATGTCGATTGTCACTACTGCCAACAACTGCACAAAGACCTGCGCGCGTATAACGCGCAGGGCATCACAGTGCGCTACGCGGCGTTTCCGCGCGCGGGACTCCAGTCCGAATCTGCCAATAAGATGCGTGCCGCCTGGTGCGCGCGCGACAAGGTCGCCGCGATCAATGCCGCGATACAGGGACGCGCCGCAAATCATTCCGTCGCGTGTCCCACGGTGGAAAAACTCTATGACGTCGGGAACCGTATCGGCGTGACAGGCACGCCGACATTTGTGACGCAGGAGGGTCGAGTGATTGTGGGATTGGTCGCGCCGGATGATTTAGCGCACGCGCTGAGCAATGGGGCGCGCTAGATACGTTCGCAGGATCACAGAGGAGATTGTCATGAATTTTTGTAAAACGGGCGCATGTGCCATCGCACTGATTGTATGTTTGCCATGTGCTGCGCCAATGGCAGCTGAGATGGTGGTGTCCGTCGACCAGTACAACCGAGAAGTTGCGACGCCGGCACGCCAGCAGTGGAATATCTTGGATGTCGTGGTGACGCTGAATTTTCCGGAGAGCATCGCCACGGTGGGTGATGCGGTGGAATACGCGCTGCGGCAATCGGGTTACAACGTCGCGCCGAACGCGCTGCTGGATCGCAATACTACCGTGTTATTTTCGCTGCCGCTGCCGGGCATACATCGCCAAATTAGCAATTCCACGCTGCTCAATTTTTTGAAGATGGTCGCAGGCCCTGCGTATACGCTGGTGATCGATCAACGCACGCGTACCATCACGTACGAAGCATCCAGCGCATTTCCTGTTGTCGTCGCAGTGACTACCGCGTTGGCCGCTGAACGACGTAACGCGGCTACGACGCTGGATATAACAACACAAAAAGTGACCACCACCACACCCGCAATACAGACGCCAGGTTTAGTACCCCTCGAATTGACAGCCACGGCGCCTGCAGGTGCCGTGAAGGAACCGACGCCCGTCAGTGACCTGAAGGCCCAAGAGGCGGCAGGCGCCGAACGTACGACAGATCCTCAGCCACAACCGCTGATGATCGTTGATCCCTTGGCCAACATCGATTAACTGATAGGTGAAAGGAGGTGATTTATGCCAATTTTTAATTTCAAAAGGCGCGAGGCGGTGACCGCACCGGTGAATCTGGGCGACGACGAGGTGGACATAGGCACTGTGGGCATACCCGACGATACGTATGCCGCGCATCGGGCCCATGCTGCAAACGATGAGAAGCCCGTGCGCGCGAAAGAAAAGCGTTCCGGTTCAAAATTGGGGTGGTTATTGATGTTGTCCGCGATCGCGGGCACCGCGATCTGGGACAGAGAAACCACCGCGCAGCATGAACAAGAGATCAATCAAAAAATGAACGCACTGGATGCGTTGATCAGCCCCACCGCCAAGGAAGTGGACGAACTCACCGACAAAATATCAACGCTGCAACAATCAAATCAAACGTTGCAAAACCAGGTTGCCGCATTGGCATCGATACCGACGATGTTCGACGCGTTGCGCGAGACGCAAACCATAACAACGTCTAATGTAGGACAGATAGATGAACGCTTAAAACGCATCGAATTCGTGTCGAAACGACGTGCGGAGGAGCAAGCCGTCGTACAGCAGCGTCAGGTCATCGCGGAACAGCAGCGTGCGACGGAAGTCGCGAGTAAGCCGGAGTTTCCGCACAAAATTTTTGGCGTAGACAGTTGGGGCGGTACGCCGCTGGTGTCAGTGGCCGGACCCAATAACGCGCCGTTGTTGCTGCGCGTAGGTCAGTCGGTCGGCGAATGGACAGTGATAAAAATAGAAATGACGACCCGTAAGGTTACCCTGCGGCACGCGAGTGGTTATGTCTACACCACGGTCGCCAATTGAACAGAGGAATTGCGCGATGAAAAACCGCATGATGGAAATACCGATTGCACTATTGGCCATGTCATTGGCGGCGATGGTGGCTTATTTTTTTGTTGCAAAAAACGCGCGCGCGGAAACGCCTAAAAACGATC
>JAOUGF010000377.1 GCA_029857925.1 Gammaproteobacteria bacterium | reverse complement strand
ATATGACGATAATCATCGGCGATTTCCCTGCCCTCGGTAGGAGAGGGTAACCACGGCAATTCCTCTTGACGCGGTGTGGTTGAAAATATCGGTGCAGGCCTTTCTTTGCCGTAGGTTTGCCAGCGCGCTAAATGACGGTGGCCGCTGAGAGAGGATAAGGCGTCGGCCTCGGCCAGGCATTGCATATCGCGCGTGGAAAGCTGCGCCCGTTGCTGTAGATCATCCAAATCTCGCCAACTCGTTTGCGCGCGGGCTTGCACCAAGGCCTGTCCGCCCGCATAAGACATACCCTTGACCAAACGCATGCCCAGGCGTAATCCGCCATCGTGCGTCAATGTGCAATCCCAATCGCTGTAACACACATCCACCGGCAAAACTGCGACGTGATGGCGTCGCGCGTCCTGAAGCAATTGATTGACGGTATAAAATCCCATCGGCTGACTGTTAATAAGCGCGCAACAAAACGCCGCGGGTTCATGACATTTCAACCACGCAGACGCATAGGCCAGCAATGCAAAGCTCGCGGCATGGGATTCGGGAAAGCCGTATTCGCCAAAGCCTTTGATTTGTTCAAACACGCGTCGCGCGAATTCTGCATCATAACCGCGTGTACGCATACCGTCGATCAGTTTGCGTTCAAAGGGTTCCAAACCACCTTTTCGTTTCCATGCCGCCATCGCGCGACGCAATTGATCGGCCTCGCCGGCGGAGAACCCTGCCGCGACCATCGCGAGTTTGATCACCTGCTCTTGAAAGATCGGCACACCCAACGTGCGCTCCAAAACTTGCCGGATCTCCGCGTTTGGGTAGGTCACCGCCTCTTGTCCGTTGCGACGTCGCAAATACGGATGCACCATATCGCCTTGTATGGGCCCTGGTCGCACGATGGAAACCTCAATCACCAGATCGTAAAAATTTTTTGGTCGCAGCCTGGGCAACATCGCCATTTGCGCGCGCGATTCGATTTGAAACACGCCGATGGTGTCGGCATGTTGTATCATTGTATACACGCGTGGATCTTCGGCGGGGATATCCTCTAAGCCGAAAGCACGTCCATCGCGCGCGACGATATAGCTAAATGTGCGCTGTAGCGCACTCAACATGCCCAGTGCCAGCACATCCACCTTGAGCAGGCCCAACGCCTCCAGATCGTCTTTGTCCCATTGTATGATTGTGCGTTCCGGCATTGCGGCATTTTCAATGGGCACCAATTCGCATAGCGCACCTGCTGCGATCACAAAGCCGCCTACGTGTTGGGATAAATGACGTGGAAAACCGATAATCTCGTTGGAAAGGGTCAGAAAATGCTTTAATAAAGGTGAATTATCGTCAAGCCCTACCTCTTTTAAGTGTGCCGGCTGTATGCCACGCATATCCCAGCCGCCTACCGCTTTCGTAAGGCGATCGACTTGCTGCATATCCAAACCCAGGGCCTTGCCGATATCGCGTACCGCGCTACGCCGTCGATAAGTGATAACGGTCGCCGCCAAGGCCGCGCGCTCGCGGCCATATTTGCGGTAGATGTATTGAATAACCTCTTCGCGACGTTCGTGCTCGAAATCGACATCGATATCGGGCGGTTCGCCGCGCTCTTTGGAAAGAAAACGCTCGAATAACATTTCCATACGCGCAGGATCGACCTCGGTGATACCCAAGCAGTAGCACACGGCGGAATTGGCGGCGGAACCGCGTCCCTGGCATAAAATGCGTTGGCCGCGCGCGAAGTGCACAATATCATGCACCGTCAAAAAATATGGCTCATAACGCATTTCTGCGATAATTATTAACTCATGTTCGATCAAGGCGCGTGCCTTTGGTGGGGCGCCGTGCGGCCAACGGCGCAGCGCGCCCGCCTCTGTCAGCGCGCGCAGATGCTGTGTGGCGGTAAGGCCCGTGGGGACAAGTTCTTGAGGGTATTCATAGCGCAATTCATCGAGTGAAAAATGACAGCGCTGCGCAATGTGTACACTCTCGGCAAGCCACGCGGCGGGGTAGAGTTCCGCAAGCGTTTCAAGCGGGCGTAGATGTCGTTGTGCGTTTGTATGTAGCGCGAAACCAGCGGCGCTTACTGTGGTGCCGGTGCGTATCGCGGTCATGCAGTCGTGCAGCGGCGCACGCAAAGGGCTGTGAAAATGGACATGCCCGGTGGCAGTGATAGGTAGGCGATAACGCAATGCGAGTTCCTCACAGCGCTGGCGTAGGATATGATCGGTGCCATCAAGTGTAAGTGTCGCTGCCAACCATAGATGACCGGAAAAATGTTCTGCACAAAAGGCGAGATCCTCATCGGAGGAATGCGCGTGTATGGGCAACAAAATTATGCAGCCCGTCAGCGCATTGCGGATATCGTTTTGAGTGAGCAAATAAACGCCTTTTCCGGCGCCCCGGCGACCTTGCGTAATCAGTCGGCAAAGACGCGCATAACTGGCGCGGTCCGTGGCCAGCGCCACCAACTTAAATCCTTCCTGCAAGCAAAATTCCGCGCCTACGATCAGCTGCAATCCGCACTCTTTGGCGGCGATGTGTGCCCGTACGACACCCGCAACGGAACATTCGTCGGTGATTGCCAACGCGCGATAACCCAATGCCGCGGCCTGCGCCACCAACTCGGCGGGTTGCGACGCGCCACGTAAAAAAGTAAAGCTACTCAGGCAATGCAGTTCAGCGTAGTCACATCGCATGTGCGTATCATCTTTTAATGTCGAACAACGCCAAGTAGAAGTAATAGAACCTTTAATAATCCGCTGAAGCCACGCGGGCTGTGTTGCAAACAAATTCGAAATTCGGGGCCGTGTAACGTTTAAACCCTGATTTTTCGTCCGTTAGCGCTTTGCCATGCCCAAAGCATTTCGTGGCGCAGGCTGTCACTGATATTGTTGAATTATTAACCGGCATCAAAAGAAGTCTGAATAAAACGCTCTCCCCCTCGCGGGAGAGGACGATATATTTTGATGTCGGTTAATATTAGCGATTTCCCGCATACAACGCCTTATGGAACGGTAGCGGGAAAAAATAGGTTGACGCTCAACCTGTCCGAATGGGAGCGACTGAATAGCTGGTATTATATACAGTGCTCAATAAATTGGCAAGTCGCGTTGCTCGAAACGCTGGGAGTTAAAAGTGGTAAAAGAGGGGTGTAAAATGTAGCACCCAGGGCAGGGAGGATGGCAGCCAGAAACCAATAAAATCGCCGCAATCCATGTTT
>JAOUGF010000375.1 GCA_029857925.1 Gammaproteobacteria bacterium | reverse complement strand
GATTGTGAGTTTGCCTGAATTACCCGATGATCGCGGCCATTTTGGCCCTTATGGCGGCATGTTCGTCGCAGAAACCCTGATGGGGCCGCTCGAGGAATTGCGTCAGGCGTATTTTAAATTTCGTGACGACCCGCAATTTTTGGCGGAGTTGCAGGCGGATTTTACGCATTATGTGGGTCGCCCATCGCCGCTGTACCACGCCCAACACCTCAGCAAGCACGTGGGTGGCGCGCAAATTTACCTAAAGCGCGAAGACCTGAATCATACAGGGGCGCATAAGATCAACAATACGATCGGCCAGGCGTTATTGGCGAAGCGCATGGGTAAGACGCGCATCATCGCGGAGACCGGCGCGGGTCAGCACGGGGTCGCATCCGCGACGGTCGCGGCGCGCCTGGGTATGGAGTGCGTGGTCTATATGGGCGCGGACGACGTCAAACGTCAGGCCTTGAATGTGTACCGCATGCGTTTATTGGGTGCCACGGTGGTGCCCGTTAACTCGGGTTCGCGCACGTTGAAAGACGCGTTAAACGAGGCGATGCGCGATTGGGTCACGCACGTGGACAACACCTATTACATCATCGGCACCGTCGCCGGGCCTCACCCCTATCCGCTGATGGTGCGTGAATTTCAAACGGTGATCGGGCGTGAGGCGCGTGCGCAAATCCAGGCACAGGCGGGACGCTTGCCCGACGCGTTGGTCGCCTGCGTCGGCGGCGGTTCCAATGCGATAGGCCTGTTTCATCCCTTTCTGAATGACGACACCGTGGCGATCTACGGCGTCGAGGCGGGGGGCGAGGGCATTGCCAGTGGGCGGCATGCCGCACGCTTTGCCACCGGCCGACCCGGTGTGTTACATGGGAATCGTACCTACTTGATGGAAGACGACGACGGCCAGATCATCGAATCGCATTCGGTTTCCGCAGGGCTGGATTACCCCGGTATCGGCCCTGAGCACGCCTGGCTGCGCGATCAGGGGCGAGTGCAGTATGTTTACGCGACCGACGACGAGGCCCTGGCGGCCTTCCACCTGCTGACACGGCGCGAAGGCATACTTCCCGCATTGGAATCCAGCCATGCGGTGGCATACGCCTGTAAATTGGCGGCAACGCTAAGGTCTGATCAGGTCGTGGTCGTAAACCTGTCTGGTCGTGGCGATAAGGATATCCATACCGTGGCCGGGTTGGAGGGCATAAGCCTATGAATCGCTTAGTAGCCCGCTTTGCTGCATTACGCGCCGTTCAGCGTAAGGCCTTGATTCCCTTCATTACCGCCGCTGACCCTACGCCTGAGGTGACGGTGCCATTAATGCATGCCATGGTCGCTGCAGGGGCGGATATCTTAGAATTGGGGATGCCGTTTTCAGACCCGATGGCCGAAGGCCCTGCGATCCAGGCCGCGAATGAACGTTCCTTGCGCCAACCCATAGGTTTACGCGGGGTGTTGGCGATGGTGCAACAATTCCGTGCCCGCGACGCGGTGACCCCCGTGGTGCTGATGGGGTATCTTAACCCCGTGGAGGCGATGGGCTATACTGTATTTGCAGAGGCTGCGGCAAAGGCCGGGGCGGATGCGGTATTAATTGTTGACGCGCCGCCCGAAGAGGCGGGGCCGTTGCGCGCTGCGATGCATGCGCAGGGCTTGGAACAGGTGTTTTTGATCGCACCGACGACCAGCGTAGAGCGTATGGCGAAGATTTGTGCGGCATCCAGTGGCTTTGTGTATTATGTGTCATTGAAAGGGGTGACCGGCGCCAAGACCTTGGATGTGTCTGAAGTCGCGCGCAAGGTCGATCTAATACACACCGTTACCGATCTGCCGGTGGGTGTAGGTTTTGGTATTCATGATGCCGCGTCTGCCGCAGCGGTGGCGCGCGTCGCGGATGCAGTGGTAGTGGGCAGCGCGGTAGTCAATCGCATCGCCGCCCAAATAAACACCCCGGAGCGCATCATCCCCGAGGTGACTGAATTTTTGGCAGGTTTGCGACGCGCCATGGATCATCGTTGAGCGTATTGTTAAACCTTAGAACGCATCACGTAACCCTATCTGCAAAAGGTGACTTATGAGTTGGTTTGAAAAAATTGTACCCGCGCGTATTCGTACAGAGACCCAAACCAAACGTACCGTGCCTGAAGGTCTGTGGACCAAGTGTGATGGGTGCAGTGCGGTGTTATATCGCGCCGAACTCGACCGCAACCAAGATGTCTGCCCCAAATGTTCGCACCATTCGCGGATCGGCGCGCGCCGCCGATTGGATCTGTTTCTTGATCCGGCGCCCGCGCCGCGCGTCGAAATCGGCGCCGAGATTGAACCGATAGACATCCTGAAATTTCGTGACAGCAAAAAATACAAAGACCGTTTGCTGATCGCGCAAAAGGCCACGGGTGAAACCGATGCGATGATCGTCATGCAAGGCAAGGTAAAAGACGTGCCTTTAGTCGCGGCGGCATTTGAATTTGCGTTTATGGGCGGCTCTATGGGTTCGGTGGTCGGCGAACGCTTTGTACGCGGCGCGCAATTGTGTTTGCGCGATAATATTCCACTGGTGTTGTTTGCGGCCAGCGGTGGCGCGCGTATGCAAGAGGCGTTATTTTCGCTGATGCAAATGGCGAAGACCAGCGCGGTGCTGGCCAAGATGAAAAAACGCGGCATCCCGTTTATTTCGGTGATGACGGATCCGACGTTGGGCGGTGTTTCGGCGAGTATGGCGATGTTGGGCGATATCAATATCGGCGAACCCAAGGCGTTGATCGGTTTTGCGGGGCCACGCGTGATCCAGCAAACCGTGCGCGAAACCTTGCCGGAAGGTTTCCAACGCAGTGAGTTTTTATTAGAACACGGCGCGCTGGACCTGATCGTCGATCGGCGTGACATGCGCAATCGCATTGCAGGCATATTGGCAACGCTGTGCCACTTGCCGACACCGGCGTCCGAGATCGATCCCGCATCAGACTTTAGTAAACCAAGTAAACCCGTTAAATCAAAGCCAGCGAGTCCTAAAAAGGCCGGTTAATCCCCTGAAATGTGTTGCATATCGGTGCACGGTGCCGTGGGGTGTCGTGCAGTCATGAATACATCCCAGCCACAGACACTTGCCGATTGGTTGCGCTGGCAGGAAGGTCTGCATCCGCAGGAAATAGACCTAGGTCTGGCGCGCGTCGCGCGCGTTGCGGATGCGTTGGCATTAACAAGCCCGACTTTTACACGGATTACCGTGGGC
>JAOUGF010000376.1 GCA_029857925.1 Gammaproteobacteria bacterium | reverse complement strand
CCACGAAATATCCTCCATTCAAGTCGGCATACGATTGCGTTCCCTCTGGTTAATGGATATTTTTATGCCGAGGTGTTTCTGTGTAAGTGCAATGTCTACGCGGGTGTAGCCTTACTGCCGCGTTGCCTGCTGTTGGCTCAATGCGCGTTCGGCCTCTAACCAATCTTGCATTTCCCCACCAGGCATAAATCCGCGTTTTTCCGCGCGCAGATAGGCCTCTCTGGCGATATCCTCGTAACTCGGTGGGGTACTGCCGTTGGTCTTTTGTACTGTTTGCAAGTCCACGGTCTTGCGACGCGTTGCGTTTTTGGGAGATGTTTCCATATTTGCCTTCCTTCTCAAAGTTGCCGGTTCACGTTCGACTATGACCCGTTAGCTGGGGTCTGCAAAGTGTGATCTACTGTATAGAAATTTTGCGGTTGTTTTAATGTCTTATTAATATAGTTGAAGTTGCGATGCCCTTACCATCAGGTGAAATCAGTAGTGTACTCAGGGTTTACCCTGATAATAAGGTGGGCGCGTAAGTCGATGGGAAGCTTCAAAAATTCAGTGGGACGGCGCGGTCGGCGTGTAAACTTCATTTCTTTTGGTATTAATCCATTTACATCATACCATTCTGTATGGATTAAATCTCCGCGATTCGGTTATTTCACCCGATCGGTTACACACAGTTTGACGCACGTCAAAGTCGCTATTGAATAGCGGATGTAAAATACCTTTGTTGTACATTTTAATCGCCGTTATTTTTCTAACTTGAAAAGGAGAATTTCCGATGACCGACGAGACCAAAAAGCAACCACTTCAAAAAACGGAACCGATGCGCGCACTAAGCCCATTTGAAGAGATGGATCGCATGTTCGATCAGTTTATGCGGCGCGGTTGGATGCGTCCGTGGCGTATGGAATGGCCTGGTTTCTCCGACCTGGCATTGCCGGAGATGAAATTGCCCAAGGTCGATGTGGTGGACCGGGAGGCCGAGATCGTCATCAAGGCCGAGGTGCCGGGCGTCGAAAAGAAAGATCTCGACATCAGCGTAAGCGAAGACACCGTCACCATCAAGGGAGCGACCCGCCGCGAAGAAAAGGAAGAAAAGGGTGATTATTATCGCCGCGAAATTTCCAGTGGCGCGTTCCTGCGCACTGTGGTACTGCCAACCACCGTGGATAGCAGTAGGGCTAAGGCCAATTTTAGGGATGGGATATTGGAACTCACCCTTCCCAAGGTCGAAAAGGCCAAGCGCCATAATGTCAAAGTGGAATAGTCAGACATTGCGAACACAATGCGAGAGGGCCGCAAAGGTCCTCTTTGCTGTTGCAATGTCGGTATGTGACATTTTTTTAGGTTGTGGCGTACGTTTAGCGCATTGATGTCGGCGCAATGCTAGGGGTGCACTAAGGTCTCACGAACGCGGTGCGCAACGCAGGCGCAATTGCATACGGTGGCCAACGTGCAGTTGTTCACTTAGGAAAAATTTCGAAGAAGGATAACTCGCCACTAAGGCCACAGCGGGAGAGTAAAGAGATAAGGATGACCGCCATCAAATAAGTGACAAATTTCCCGCCCTCCACTTTTTTCTACGGGAGTAAGCGGAGATTTTAGCGCGAGGAGCGTGGCAATGGCTATCATTGGAATTGATCTAGGTACGTCTAATTCTGCGGCCGCGGTATTACGCGGTGGTCGTCCTGTCATCATCCCCAGTGCCGAGGGCATTTCACTGGGCGGGAAGGCCTTTCCAAGCTACATTGCGCTCACCGCTGGCGGCCAGATGCTGGTCGGCGAACCGGCGCGGCGCCAGATGGCGGCCAATCCCGAAGGTACCGTGACTGCGTTTAAACGCAAAATGGGGCAACGGGTTACGTTACGCCTGCGCAACCGTGAGTATACACCCGAACAACTTTCCGCGTTTTTATTACAGAAAATCAAGCGTGATGCGGAGGCCTTTCTCGGCGAAACGGTTGCCCAGGTCGTGGTCACCGTGCCCGCCTATTTCGACGACAACCAACGCAGCGCCACCAAGGACGCCTGCAAGATCGCAGGGCTGGATGTCGTGCGACTAGTGAACGAACCAACGGCGGCGGCACTGGCCTATGGTTTAGACCGCGCGGGTCAGGAGTTGCGTATCGCAGTCATCGATTTCGGCGGCGGCACGCTGGACGTCACGGTCATGGAATTCGGCAATGGGGTATTTGAGGTCAAAGCCACCAGCGGTGACACCCAGCTCGGCGGTACCGATATGGATCGTTGCGTGCTCGAATATTTGCTCGAACGTTTTCGTACGCTCAGCGGTGTTGACCTGCGCAACGAACGTATGGGCTTGGCGCGTCTGAAGGAAGCCACAGAGATCGCTAAGATCGAACTCACTGCCAACATGACTACGCACATTGCGTTGCCCTACATCGCAGTCCAGGCTGGTGCGCCTGTGCATCTCGACATGGAGTTCACACGCGCGGAGTTAGAGCGCCAAGTGGCCCCGGTGATAGAGCGTTGCCGAGCCCCGGTACAACAGGCGCTGGCCGACGCCCGTTTCACTCCGCAAGACATAGATCGCATCGTATTTGTCGGTGGCCCGACGCGGATGCCCAGCGTGCGGCGCTTTTTCGAGGCACTGGTCGAACGCAAGGCCGAGATGGGTGTGGATCCGATGGAGTGCGTCGCGGCGGGCGCGGCGATACAGGCCGGGGTTTTGGCCGGTGAATCCGGCCTGGGCGATATCGTACTGGTGGACGTCACCCCATTGACGCTCGGTGTCGAGACCCTCGGCGGGGTTGCGACCGCGTTGATTACGCGCAACACACCCATCCCCGTCAAGCACTCTGAAACCTTCACTACGGCCGCTGATTTGCAGACCGGCGTCACCATCCATGTGTACCAAGGTGAACGCGCGATGGCCAAGGATAACGTCAGCTTGGGCGAATTCAATCTGGGTGGTATACCGCCAGCGCCGCGCGGTGTTCCTAAGATAGACGTAACCTTCGACATAGACGCCAACGGCATCTTAAATGTCACCGCCAAGGATCAGGCGACGACCAAATCCGCGTCGATTACTATCAGCGGTTCAACGCGCTTGGCAGAGGGTGAAAAAGAACGCATGGTGAACGAGGCCGAGCGGTTTGCCGAGGACGACAAAAAACGCCGTGAAGAGGTGCAGAAACTCAATGAGGCGGACATGATTTGTTACGAGGCCGAAAAGATGTTGGCCGAATTTTCTACCAAGCTCAGC
>JAOUGF010000014.1 GCA_029857925.1 Gammaproteobacteria bacterium | reverse complement strand
TATACCTGCGATACCCGCCTGCCGCAAACTCCAGTTCCCGCCGTGCAACGCGATCAGCGGGCGTAACTGCGTATCCGCCACGTTTTTCTTATATACCCGCATTTCAAGTTCGCACACGCCGTCACCGCGAGGAGTGGCCACCGATTTATACGAAAATTTTTTCACATACGGGGCGCCTTTCGACTTGACGCTGTCTACGCCCAGATCCAACTGCGCACCATGGGCGAGCGTCCAGTGCTGTGCCTCGCCTCGCCACAGCTTAGGGTTCCCTAGGGCGTTTTTCATATCAACCAACGCGCCCTCACAAAATTGTCTAGCAGACGTCGCCGCATAATCCTCGGGGGGTGTCGCGACCGTCATCTGGTTTTGCCGTGATTGATCTTCTACGAAGCTGACACACGCCTCCACCGCCCCTTTTGTAGCGACGTATTTTTTTATGCCTTCGGTATTCCCGATGAGATACGCAAACAACACATCTTGATAATTGTCTTTTACAAACCTCGACAGAAACGGGTAACCCAAATTATTCGCCAACGCGTCCGCCGTGTTATAAACATCTTGGGGGATATAAACTACAATCGGCGACGCCAGGGCCTTATCTATTTTAGACTTCAACTTTTCTGCAATCGTCGCACTTAGTTTTTTCTCGCCCACCGCCTTAAAAACCCGATCAGAAAATTCCGTACCCAACGCCAACAAAGATTCCGCCGCGACACCTACCCCGCTGCTAACCCCCAACGTAAGTATATTTCCAGTCACATTAGTGATAAATTGTTCGCGCGAAATCGTCGGTTTCAGGTGCGCATCCACTGCGGCGCGCCGGGTGTTAACGTGGATGCTCGCGTGCGGCGCAAAGGAGACGCGATACCGCTTTTTTGCCGCTTCGAATTCCATTTTCGGCTGCAGCAGGATGGTCGCGGAGACTATCAGTGAAAAATCCAACCGCGCCGTGAGTTCGTTGTCTACAGAAAAGGTGTCCAAACACCAACCCCACCCAAAAATAGACCCCTTATACCCGTCACGCATCTTGATGCGCGCCTCGGCGTCGATATGCCCATCCAGCTGCAGACTCAGGCTTATCGGTTCATTCAGCGAGCGGGCGGAAATTTTGATTGCGCTGGTGTGGTCGATAAGGGTGGTCTGTTTTGCGTCGCTGACTGTAGCCCCTGCCCATGCCCAGCGGTCACAGATGCCTTTTCTGACACCATCCAACGGCGACGAATATACGATGCCTTGCGCGACTGAGATATCTGTAGCACCCAACTTCTGCGCCACTCGTTGCGTCATACCCTGGACACTGGCGGGAGGGGATTCACTGCTGACATACTGGACTAAGTCGTTGACTGAAAGGGTAATTTCCTCACTCTGGGCGGGTGACATAGACAGCATCGCGATGCCTGCGCAGAGGGCATAGATACAGGCTATAGGCGTGCACTGTGGTATCGATCGACCACGTCCATGTGTGTCGCAAGATTTCATAACCTATTCCTCTCACCTGTCTGTGTTCAGCCGCAGGTTTAGAGGGACAAACAGTCGCAATCCGACGACTTTCTAATTTAACGATAAAATTATGTCAATGATGTTCCCGTGTCGCACGAAATTGGATATCCGGCCAACGTTCCATTGTCAGTTCGAGATTGACGCGCGTGGGCGCGATATACGTCAGTTCCCCTGCACCGTCTACCGCCAAATTATCGGCCGCTTTTTTGCGAAATTCATCGAGTTTCTTTTCGTCCGCGCATTGCACCCAACGCGCGGTACTGACATTCACCGGCTCAAAAATGGCCTCCACGCCATACTCCGACTTCAGGCGCTCCGCGACCACATCAAACTGCAATACGCCGACCGCACCCAAAATCAGATCATTGTTGTTCAACGGCTTGAACAACTGCGTGGCGCCTTCTTCACTCAATTGCTCCAACCCTTTAAGCAGCGATTTCGCGCGCAACGGATCGCGCAGCCGCGCGCGACGAAATAACTCCGGCGCAAAGTGCGGGATGCCGGTAAATTGCAGATCTTCCCCCTGTGTGAAGGTGTCGCCGATCTGGATCGTGCCGTGATTGTGCAGGCCGATAATGTCACCGGGAAACGCCTCTTCCACATGCGCGCGTTCCTGCGCCATAAAGGTCATTGCATTGGCCACTTGCACATCACGGCCGATACGCACATGACGCATCTTCATACTTTTAGTATACCGCCCGGAACACACCCGCATAAACGCGATACGATCGCGGTGATTGGGGTCCATATTGGCCTGAATCTTAAATACAAAACCGCTGAATTTTTCTTCGATCGGTTCTACCATGCGTGTGGCCGCTGGACGAGGCTGCGCGCCGGGGGCGTGTTTGGCAAAGGCATCCAGCAATTCTTTCACACCGAAATTATTGATCGCCGATCCGAAATAGACCGGCGATTGTCTTCCAGCTAAAAACGCCTCTTTATCGAAGACATTCGATGCGCCGCGTATAAGTTCTATTTCATCCCGCCACGCGGAGGCCTGGTCGCCGAAATATTCATCTAAACGAGGATTGGCGATATCTTCTACAATTTCACCTTCTTTGATCTTGCCGCCATGCGTGGAAGAAAATAAATGGATGCGATTTTGGTATAGATCGAACACACCCTTAAACCCTTTACCCATACCAAACGGCCACGACATCGGCGCGCATTGGATTTTCAATATCCGCTCGACTTCATCAAGCAAATCCATCGGCTCGCGGCCTTCGCGATCCATTTTATTGATAAAGGTGATAATCGGCGTGTCGCGCATGCGGCACACCTCCATCAATTTGATGGTGCGTTCTTCCACACCCTTGGCGCTATCTATCACCATCAACGCGCAATCGACCGCCGTCAATACGCGATAGGTGTCTTCGGAGAAATCTTCATGACCGGGCGTGTCCAATAGGTTGAACATACAACCGCCATACGGGAACTGCATCACCGACGTCGTGACCGAGATACCGCGTTGCTTTTCCATCTCCATCCAGTCGGAGGTGGCATGGCGAGCTGCCTTGCGACCCTTGACGGTGCCGGCCAATTGTATGGCACCGCCGAATAACAATATCTTTTCCGTCAGCGTGGTTTTACCCGCGTCAGGGTGCGAAATAATGGCAAATGTGCGGCGACGGGCCGCTTCTTGAGTGATATCAGACATATTGGACTACGTGTTGGTGATGGAAACTATTCTCTTGCAATGCCGCGTTGGCCACCCTAGGAGACCTGCACCGGTCACGGATCAAACCCGGTGATGATATCTTTGGCGTACAGTATAGCATCCTCGCGCCCGTTTCCCGGTGCCGGGTAATAATTCTTGCGCCTTCCGATCTCGTTGTAGCCCAATTTTTCATACATGCGCATCGCGCCGATATTGCTCGGGCGCACCTCCAAAAACAGGCTGTGTGCGCCTTTTTCCTGCGCTTGCAGCGTAAAAACCTGCATCATCGCCTCGCCCGCGCCTTGGCGGCGTACCGTTGGGTGTACGGACACATTGAGGACGTGCGCCTCATCGGCGCCGGTGGACATGACGCCATAACCCCATATCTCGCCCGCACGATGGATCACCCAACAGTGGTATCCGACGCGCAGACAATCGCTGAAGATGCCCGCCGTCCATGGAAACGCGTGACACAGTTCTTCTATTTCCATCACATTGGGGAGATCGGCCGTCGTCATTTGTCGAAATTCCCACGCCGTCGTCATAGGCCTTGTTGCGCCACACGCCGGGCCATTTTTAGATCATCCCATGCCTTGCGCTTTTCCAACGGCGAACGTAAAAGATACGCGGGATGATAAGTCACTATGGTGGGAATGTTTTGATAGCGATGGACGGTTCCGCGCATACGGCCTATGGCTTCATCATTGCCTAACAGATTATTCGCCGCGACCTTGCCTACACACAAAATCAACCGCGGTCGAATCAAATTTATTTGTGCGCGCAAATATCCTATACAGGCCGCGACTTCATCGGCTGCGGGCTCACGATTATTCGGCGGACGACATTTGACGATATTCGCGATATACACCGCAGATCGCGCTAAACCAATCGCCGCTAGCATTGCATTTAACAACTGGCCCGCCTTGCCGACAAACGGTTCACCTTGTTGATCTTCATCCGCACCAGGGCCTTCGCCTATGACCATCCATTGCGCCTGCGGATCGCCGACACCAAAGACGGTTTGCGTGCGCCCTTCATGCAAGCGACACGCACGACATTCACGCACACGCGATTGCAACGCATGCCACGCATCGTCCGATGGTTTGATGACCGGCGCTGGTGCATCCTGTTCCGGAATTACCACGGGTGTCTGTAAGGCGCTCATCGGGCGCGCGCGCCATACGACGATATCCATCGCCTGCAAATATGCTAATCGCGACCCTGACATGATTAGACGTTGCCGTGTTGAGGGTGCGCGCGTGCGACGGGCGACATTAATTTATTCAATGCGTTGATATAGGCCTTCGCCGAGGCCACGATGATATCCGTATCCGCACCTTGACCGTTGACGATGCGCCCACCTTGATCCAAGCGCACGGTCACTTCGCCCTGCGCGTCGGTGCCGCTGGTAATCGCGTTGACGGAATATAATAATAATTGACTGCCGCTTTGCACCAAAGATTCTATCGCCTTGAACGCCGCATCGACGGGTCCGCCGCCTTCGGCATCGGCAGCGAGTTCTTTTCCTTCTTTACGTAGACGGATATGGGCCAGCGGTGTTTTACCCGTTTCGGAGTGCACCTTCATCGAAATCAATTGTATGACTTCATTTTCGGCCTCAAAATTGGCCTCGCTGACCAAGGCCTGCAAATCGTCGTCATAGATTTCGTGCTTTTTATCGGCGAGATCTTTGAAACGCGCGAAGGCCTCGTTCAACAACTCATCCGACGAAAATTCCACGCCCAATTCTTTCATGCGCGATCGAAACGCATTGCGGCCAGAATGCTTACCCAGCACCATGCGGTTGGCGGTCCAGCCGACGTCCTCGGCGCGCATGATTTCGTAGGTCTCGCGGCCTTTTAATACGCCATCTTGATGGATGCCGGATTCATGTGCGAACGCATTGGCGCCGACGATGGCCTTGTTCGGTTGCACCGCAAACCCGGTGATGCTCGACACCAAACGCGAGGCGGCGACGATCTGTGTAGTATCAATACGCGTGTCACAGGTAAATACATCGCGCCGTGTGCGCACTGCCATGACCACTTCTTCCAGCGATGCATTGCCCGCGCGTTCGCCTAGACCGTTGATTGTACACTCTACCTGGCGCGCGCCGTTCATCACCGCCGATAAGGAATTGGCTACGGCCAAACCTAGATCGTTATGGCAATGCACGGAAATGACCGCCTTGTCGATATTCGGTACCCGCTCACGCAATTGGCGTATCAAGCTGCCGAATTGCTCGGGTACGTTATAACCCACCGTGTCCGGTATGTTCACCGTGCGCGCACCGGCGTCAATGACCGCCTCGATGACGCGACACAAAAAATCGACCTCGGAACGCCCCGCGTCTTCCGGCGAAAATTCTACGTCGGATGTATACTGGCGTGCGCGTTTAACCGCGCGTACCGCGTGTTCCACAACCTGATCCGGTGTCATCCGCAATTTAGTGCGCATGTGTATCGGCGAGGTGGCTAGAAACGTATGGATACGAAACGCATTGGCGCCCTTCAATGCCTGGTGCGCGGCGTCGATGTCCTTATCTAACGCGCGTGCCAGACCACACACCACGCTGTCTTTAATCTCATCGGCAACCGCGCGCACCGATTCAAAATCGCCTGGGCTGGCGACCGGGAACCCGGCTTCGATGACATTGACACGCAAGCGTTCCAGCACCTTGGCGATACGTACTTTTTCATCCCTGGTCATGGATGCGCCTGGGCTTTGCTCGCCATCACGCAAGGTGGTATCAAATATAATTAACGATTGGCTGCTCATCGCTGCGCTGCTCCTGGGGCATGGGGCATTTTGCCGTAGTGTGATCATATCCTAATTTTTGAAAATCCGGTCGCGCGACCGGGACGCGTGTCTATGCCCCTAAGGACAGCGGCAGGCGCAGCAAAGGGGATAGGATGACGCCCAGGGCTTGCCCGACAAGGATACGAGGTGCGCTATTGGAGGATATGGACTGCATATTAGGTACTTCGTCGCATTGGTTATAGACTATAACGGTTTTAGATCGTGAATTCTACAGCGCCAAGCGCCTTCCCCATGCACAAAGGGAAGGCGTTTGGAAGGCCGCACGCAGGTGACCAAGGCGAGACTCAGTAGCCCCCCTTCCGGCGCGACTCCGGCAACCCCGCGATGCGCCCACCCTGCTTGCTGGGGTCTAGCGGAAACAGGTCATAGAGCTCTTTGGAGGAGACTTCACGACCCCAAATCTCTTCCATGCCTTTCACGATATTACGCGTGTTGGGTTGGTTGCCGTTATTGTTAAAAAACTCTTCGCGCAGCAGTTTAATAACGTCCATATGGGCATCCGTTAATGTGATCCCCTCACTTTTGGCCAATACCTTTGCCAGCTCTTCCGTCCACACCTCTTGATCAACCAAAAAGCCGGTTGCGGTTGTTTCTATCGTCTCGCCATTGAATTCAAAACTCATATATCCTCCTATTTAAATGGAATTTGCGTTGCTGATAATGTACACATTAACAAGCCCGAGACTTTTCATCAAGTATTAGAAACCACTAATAATCAGCATTTATTCTAGGATAATCAGTCTTGATGACCAGACACATTAACCCCACATTGCCAAGGCGGGGGCGCTTTGCTACCCTGACAGGCCCTACGCAAGGTAATTTACCCCTAATGCCATCCACAATCCACGTTAGATCATAACAATGTCGTCACCAACTAAATTCGCTAAGCGTTATTTACAGCTGATGGGCCTGTTGTTTTTGGTATATGGTCTAGGTTATACCTTTTTTCCGCTGAACCTGTCAGAGGTCGTCACCGGGGGCATATTAACCACCCCAAGTTCGGTTACCCATGTACGCGCCACCGACGGGGGCCTGAACATAGGTCTAGGCCTTTGGTTGTTTATTTGTGCACGGCGTAATGTACGCCTTGGAGCCCTAGGGTTAATGGTGGTATTAGCATCGACGATCGCCAGCCGAGGTGTCGGTGTGTTTTTAGAAAATCATTCCAATGCATACATGTATATTTTCTTGGCGATAGAGAGTTATCTGCTCGCGACTGCATTAGCCGTTTGGTACAAGGTTAAATAACAAGGGGCAACCGAGGTTGCCCCTTGTCCCAAACACTACCCATTAGCCAACGCTATTTTGGAATTTTCAGCGCCAAGAACACAGGCCCGCCACGACGATGAATCAAGATCGGTATCGACTTGTCCGTCGGTAATTTCTTAATCAAATTTTTGTATTGTTTGGCATCCGTGATGTTTTCGTTATTGATCATCATGATCACATCGCCACGCCGCACGCCAGCCTTGGCCGCCGCGCCATTGTTGACTTGCTGCACCAGCACGCCGCCTTCAGTGCCCTGCTCCATGCGTTGACGCATCTCCGCGGTGAGGTCTGCCACGACGATGCCTAAGCGGTCATCTTCCACGGTGCCGGAACCGCTGGACAGCTTGATATCGTCCTCCGGTGGTAACTCGCCGATCACCACGCTCAAACGCTCAGATTTGCCGCCGCGTATGATATCGACCGGCACCTTTTTATCAATGGTCGTCACACCCACCAAAGGCGGTAATTCCGATGAATCAACAATATCGACGCCGTTAAATTTGACGATCACGTCACCTACCTGGATGCCTGCCTTCTCGCCTGGGCTATTAGGCAACACCTTGGCCACCAACGCACCCTGCGGCCTGTCCATCTTGAAGGATTCCGCGAGTTCGCGGGTGACGTCTTGGATTAATACGCCCAACCAACCGCGAGTCACGCGACCTTTACTCTTGATTTGATCGACAACATTCATCGCCATATCGATGGGGATTGCAAATGACACCCCCATATAACCGCCGGTGCGGCTATAGATTTGCGAATTTATGCCGATGACCTCGCCCTTCAGGTTAAACAACGGGCCACCCGAATTGCCTGGATTTATCGCGACATCGGTTTGGATGAACGGCACATAGTTTTCGCGCGGCAGACTGCGTCCCAGCGCACTCACTATACCTGCGGTAACGGAATAATCGAATCCAAATGGAGAACCTATCGCTAACACCCATTCGCCGGGTTTGAGGTCACGCGATTGACCGATCTTCACCACCGGCAACTTGGTCGCTTTAACATGCAACAAGGCCAAGTCACTACGCTCATCGACGCCAATCACCTCCGCCTCCAGTTCACGCCGGTCGTTCAGGCGCACGATGATCTTATCGGCGTCGGCAATCACGTGGTTATTGGTCAAAACATAGCCATCTTCTGACAACACAAAACCAGAACCCAACGAGCGCGCCTCGCGGGGATCACCGCCGCCCGGCCCGCCGGGGCCGCCCCCACCTTCACCCTCTTCACCAAAAAACCGCTTAAACCAATCATCCAACGGACCGCCATCGGGGGCCTCGGGTCCCCGCCGGGGTCGATCTCTGCCTTCACCGCGATGGGGGTTACTATTCCCGCTCACAGATTTCTGGACGGTGCTGATGTTTACCACCGCTGGCGCGTTTTTTTCGACCAGCTTGGTGAAATCCGGTAAATCTCCGGCTTGCGCCGACACCAGCCAAAACGCGGCAAACGCCCACACGGAAATTGCCACCCTTGGCCGCAGCTTCAAACCCTTGCCTAACATGCTCGCTCCTCAGCCCTAAACGCCCTGTACTCAGGGATCAGTACTTTGTGTGCCACCGCCCTACAACTGTGTGACATTACCACACTCGATGCCCGAAGAAGCAGCGTTCAATATTCACCTGGTATTATACGCTTACTGCACGATGAAATTCATCCGCCACGCAGGCGGCTCACCATTTATTCATTGTGCGCCTCATGGCGATCCACCCGACGCACGAGCAGTGCCTCACCTGGTATTAAGGTTCTGCGCAACAATTGCGCCTCCGCGTTTATTGTTCCACCACGCCATAAACTCCATTGCCGTGCACCTAATACACCTAACCCACCACCAAATAGAATTGCCAGTGCGCTCCAAAGTTCGTGTACAGGGGCCGCTACAAGCGTCAGCAACAGCGGTGCAGATAACAATCCGATCAACGGCACCCCGTAAGCCACCATTGCGGACGTCAACAACGTATCCTCCTTGATACCCACCACCACCTGTTCGCCGACTTGGGTATCCAACGTACTATTGATGACCATGCGATTAATGCGCCGACCTAAGACCTTCCCTATTACACCTGTACCACAACTGCCATTGACGGCACATTGTCCACATGAGGTCTGGCGCTGAAATTCCACCCACACCCGCGCACCCTCGCGTGCCACAACGACGCCTTGATGTTCTATCATGGACCGGATGATCCCGCTTGAGACACATACTGCACCGATTGCGCGATACGTTTCACGGTCGGCATGGGCACTTCTCCTACCGTGGTGACCTTGAAATCACCGGAGATGGTGCTATAAGCGCTAATCGCGCCCTTTTTGACCTCGGCCAACGGCGAATTGACCTCTTGTGCGGTACGCCGCTCCACGAAAACCGACACGCTGGCGAATCCGTCGCTCAATAAGTAATGATGAATAGGATAGGAGGCAATAGATGAATTGCGCAAATGTTTAGAAGACACGATAAACCCTTCCGGCAGCCACGCGATGCGCCATTCATCCTTTGAAGGCTGGGCGTCTACGGAGATTTTTTCATCTGTAATCCAGGTGCTCGGCGCATGCTGTTCGGCCTCAGGCGCCAGCATTTGATCGGGCACGGACGCTAAGAGCGTAAAGTTTGTAAACATAATTTGTTCGATCGGCAGCCCTTGCTCGTTCAACAATTGTGATTTAAGCAGCATCGCATTGCGCGTATCCAGCCATAAACGATAACCAAAGCGATAGTTATCTCGCGGATTGACCTTGACCTCTTGCGCACGAAATCCTGCCACACGATCGATATCACCTAACTCAAAATCATAATAGTCGCGCACTTTATCGATACGCGCAGACAGCGAGGCCAGGAACGGAACAAGATTGTGTTTTTGTTCAACCACAACTTGTTTATTGTTAGGCAAAAAACAAGTGACCTTATTATTTTTTTTAATCACTTCGCGCTTGCTGCCATTCAATGAAATCAAGTGCTCAAAATTTTCCTCTTTGCCACCTTTGTGTATGATGCGCATGGTTTCCATCGAATCCTGGTGCACATAAACGAAAGTGCCGTCATAGCTTAAGGTTGAGGCCGCCTGCGCCATGCGATTTAACCATTGCAGGGCTTGCTCTGTTGTCGGCCCCGCCTGCGCGAAATGCACGGGTAAAAAGAGCAGAAAATAACCTGTGATGTGACGGAATGTTAACTGCATAGGGTTATCCTGTTAACGTATTACAGGACAGCGTGAAAAACGCCACCCGTCCCTCATGCTCCACAATGAGGGACTAGGACAAATTCGCACCCTCACGTTACGGTGTGCCTTGCGTTGGGTAACCAACTACCCGCGCATAGGGGGCAAATCCGCGAACGGTGTTATTATTCGCGCTATAGGCACTGTGGTCTAGCATATACTCATCCAAATTCAAACCCGGTTGACGATCCCAAACCTGCTGGGTGTTTTGCGGAGTATGGACATCGGTAAATTGCAGTGCAGGCCGCGCAGTGTTTGTCGACACCATCGTAACCCCAGGTACCATCGGGGCAACTTGGTTGGCGACGGATGCAGTAACGGAGGACTCCTCTACCTCAACCAGGGTAGAAACATTCATTTTGACTACCACCGCACCAACCACCATGAACACACTGGCGGCGGCGGCCAAGCCAAGCACCGCCTTACGTCGTAACGGTGAAACGTGTGTGGCATGGAAACGTTCGTGAGGATGTGAAGCGCGTGCATGGGGAGGTAAAAGATAAGTGGGTTCAGATTCCATCGCCTTGCGAACACGCTGTGCAATGTCGTGGTTTACCCGTTTGGGCAGGCCTTGACGCAGGGCCTCGCGCATTGTGAACGCGCGTTCCCACTGGCGCATCAGCCGGGGATCTTTGCGCAACGCACTCAGCACACTGTCGATATCTTTCACATCCAATTCGCCATCTACGAGCTCTGAGATTTGTTGTTCCACAGACTTAGACATAAGTAAGTTCACCGATTGATAATCAAATACGAAACTTGTCACAGCGCCGACAAACACCCGTTGCAAGCACCTTGCCCATCACCTTTACTTGGCATCAGCCTAATAAAGGGGCCAAACGTTTGTCTATCGCTTCACGCGCCCGAAATATGCGCGAACGTACGGTACCCACCGGGCAATCCATCGCCTGCGCGATGTCTTCATAACTCAAGCCTTCCAGTTCACGCAACGTAATTGCGGTGCGCAAATCTTCTGGCAATTGCTCTATCGCATCCATAACGGTATGTTCGATCTCGTCCTTGAGCAAATGATGTTCAGGCGTACCAACCTCGCGTAGGTTAGCCATGCCCTCAAAATTTTCGGCGTCTTCGGCGTTGATATCCACTTCCGTCGGGCGCCTGCCACGTGAGACCAAATAGTTTTTCGCGGTATTGATGGCGATACGGTATAGCCAAGTATAAAACGCGCTGTCGCCGCGAAAATTCGGTAAGGCCCGATAAGCCTTGATAAACGCCTCTTGCGCCAAGTCTAATACCTCTGCATTATCAGACACATAGCGCGAGATAAGTTTGGCCAGCTTATGCTGATACTTTAACACCAAAAGGTCGAAAGCACGCTTGTCGCCACGTTGCACACGCTCGACCAGCTCACGGTCTACGTTTTGCCCACTGGCCTGACTTTCAACCTCGTCCGGTACCATAACCTCGTTCGTCATTTTCATAGACCGTTTATACACCAGATAGTTCGTCGATATACCTTGAAATTAAGGCCTCTCGCCCCCAATGCCCGCAACCCGCTGTCCGGCCACATGCACACCTCACCAACGTTCACGACTGGCATATTGTTAGTACAAATAGTATAAAGCAAGTTCCATGAACTCAACACAGAATACGCATACTCACGATGTCCTGATCATTGGCAGCGGCGCCGCAGGCCTTAGCCTCGCATTGCGGCTTGCCGATTCCCTGCGCGTCGCGGTTTTAGCCAAGGGCCCGTTGAGCGAAAGTGCCACGCGTTACGCCCAGGGCGGCATCTCTGCGGTGCTCGACAAACAAGATTCGTTAGAAGCCCATGTTCTAGACACCTTGCAGGCGGGCGCGGGCCTATGTGACGTCGGCGCCGTACGTTATACGGTGGAACACGCTCAAGAGGCCATCCACTGGCTGATAGACCAAGGGGTACCCTTTACACGCGACACCGAGCCTGACGCGGCGCTACCGTTCCACCTCACACGCGAAGGGGGGCATAGCCACCGTCGTATCCTGCATGCCGATGACAGCACCGGGCGCGCGATAGAATTGACGCTGGAGGCACAGGCCCGACGCCATCCTAACCTCGATCTCCACGAACACTGCATCGCGATCGATCTGGTAACGACCCACAAACTCGGACTGCTCGGCGGCAATCGTTGCGTAGGTGCCTATGCGCTGAATCGCAAACTCAATCACGTCGAGACGTTTGGTGCGCGTTTTGTTGTGTTGGCCACTGGTGGGGCCAATAAGGTCTACCTTTACACCACCAATCCCGACATCGCTACTGGCGACGGTATCGCGATGGCCTGGCGTGCCGGTTGCCGCGTCGCCAATTTAGAATTCATCCAATTTCATCCCACCTGTTTGTATCACCCCGCCGCCAAGTCGTTTTTGATTTCCGAGGCGGTGCGCGGCGAGGGCGGGCGACTGTTATTACCTGACGGGCAACCGTTTATGCAACGCTTTGATCCGCGCGGTGAACTTGCGCCGCGCGATATCGTTGCTCGCGCAATCGACAGCGAGATGAAACGCCTGGGCGTGGACTGTGTGTACCTGGATATCAGCCACAAGCCCGCGGATTTTATCAAACGCCATTTTCCGACCATTTACCAACGCTGCCTGGAATTTGGCCTGGACATGACTAAACAACCGTTGCCGGTGGTGCCTGCCGCGCATTACACCAGCGGCGGTGTGGTCACCGATTTGCGCGGTCACACCGATATCGGCGGGCTTTACGCAATCGGCGAAGTCGCCTGTACCGGCCTGCATGGCGCCAATCGGCTGGCCAGCAACTCGTTGTTGGAGTGCGTGGTGTTCGCGTTTGCAGCGGGACAGGATATCTTGAAAATGCGTGACCATTTACCACCCCCTCCCGTGATACCCGCATGGGACGAATCGCGGGTCACCGACTCAGACGAAGAAATCGTCGTCGCGCATAACTGGGACGAATTGCGCCGCATGATGTGGGACTATGTCGGTATCGTGCGCACCAACAAACGCCTGCAACGCGCCAAACGTCGCGTAGAGATGTTGAAGGGCGAAATCAGCGATTATTACGGCAACTTTCGTGTGACGAACGACTTGATCGAACTGCGCAACCTGGTGCTGGTCGCGGAATTGATTATATTGTCCGCGATGCAACGCAAGGAAAGTCGCGGTTTGCACTTTACGCGAGATTTTCCCCAGACGTTACCACACGCGGAAAACACCGTGCTTACGCCCAACGCGTCGTAGGGGGCG
>JAOUGF010000374.1 GCA_029857925.1 Gammaproteobacteria bacterium | reverse complement strand
ATAGGGTTCCAAGCGACTCAGGCGATACGACGCCGGACCCGGTAGCACGGCACCTAGCACACGCCCGCCATCCAACGGCGGGATAGGAATCAGATTCAGTAACATTAATACCAAATTGATCTCGATACCGGCGGCGCCCATATAGGCCATAGGCATCGCCGCCCATGCGCTGGTGTCCATCAACGTCAACCCAATCTTCATGATGCCCGCCCACATCAGCGCCATCACAAGATTTGCCATCGGCCCCGCCAACGCGACCCAGGCCACGTCACGTCGGGGATTGCGCAGGTTTTCCCAGGTCACGGGCACGGGTTTGGCCCAGCCAAACACAAAGCCACCCATCCACAACAAAAGACCGGGGACAACCAGTGTACCCAGCGGGTCTATGTGTTTGATGGGATTTAACGTGAGGCGGCCCAACATCATTGCGGTGGGGTCGCCCAGGCGTTTCGCGACCCAGCCGTGGGCGACTTCGTGCGCGGTGATTGCAAAGATCACCGGCAAGGCCCATATCGCCACTTTCTGTATTGTATTCAACTCTTCCATTGCTATCCTATCGTATGGGCAAACGGCTCTAACGACCCCTTGCCGGCGCGTACTATTATGGGGCTCGTAGAATCGGTCAGATCGACTACGGTGGTCATGTCTATGCCGCAATTTCCGGCGTCTATAATGACGTCCACAAGATGGCCAATTCTATCACGCATCTCTTCCGGGTCGGTGAGGGGCAGCGTGTCTTCCGGCAGCATCAGCGTGACGCTCAGCATCGGTTCGCCGAGCGCCTCTAATAATGTGCGCGCCACCACATGATCGGGGACACGCACGCCTATCGTTTTGCGCTTAGGATTTTGTAAGCGCCGCGGGACTTCGCTGGTGGCGGGAAGTATGAACGTGTAAGGGCCAGGTGTCAGTGAGCGCAACAGGCGATAGGCGGTGTTATCCACCTTGGCATAGGTTGCGATCTCGGAAAGATCACGGCATATCAATGTAAAATTATGACTTTTATCGAGGTGGCGTATGCGTTGTATGCGTTCCATCGGTTCTTTTTGCCCGATCAAACACCCCAACGCATAGCAAGAATCGGTCGGGTAGGCCGCCACCGCCCCCGAACGCAACATCGCGACCGCCTGCGCGATCAGGCGCGTCTGCGGATTTTCAGCATGTACATGAAAAAACTGGCTCATACCTGACCTGTCTTTAATAATTCCCACACCGGTTTACATCCGTCCACCAGGCGCGATTGTGCGCCCAGTTCGGCCTGCGGGTTGCCTGGCCCATGAAAATCCGACCCGACGGAGCCATATAAGTCAAAATCGCGCGCCAAGCCTAACATGCGCATCACGTCGTCGCGGCTATGACTGCTGGACATTACCTCGATCGCCTGCCCGCCCAGCGTCTTAAATTCGTCAATAAAGGTGCGTATGCCACCCCCAGTGTAATGATATCTCCCTGGGTGCGCCACCACCGCAATACCCCCCGCAGCGCGTATGCTGGAGACTGCCTCAGACAAGCTGGCCCAGTCCACAGAGACATAGGCGCTGCCTTTATTGGACAGGTATTTTTTAAACGCCTGCTGCATATCGCGGGCACGGCCACGCTGGACGATTAAGCGCGCGAAATGCGTGCGGCTGACGGCACTCGCACCGCCGGCTTGTTCGTAAACGGAGACTAACGCGTTTTCAATACCGGCACGCTCTAGTTTTGCCGCGATGGCCTCCGTGCGTGTGCGCCTAACCTCGCACATCCGGGCGAGGCAGGCGACCAATGCCGGTGCCTCTGGCTGCACGTTTAGGCCAACGATATGGACGGTTTTTCCGCCCCAGGTCGTTGATATTTCGACGCCGGGGATAAAGTCGATGCCATGATGCAGGGCTTGACGTTGCGCCTCCGCAACCCCCGCCGTGGTGTCATGATCGGTAAGCGCCAACATCGTGACACCCCGCGTGTGCGCTCGGTTCAATAGTTCGGTGGATGTCAAAATACCGTCGGATGCAATCGAGTGGCTATGCAGGTCGTAAATGGGGGTCACCGGGCCTCTCCGCGCCACAAAACCACATAGGCGACGGCATAATCATCCTCATCGGCCAAGCTCAAAAAACTCTCGGCGATCCCTAAACGTTCACACAGACTAAGCGCCGCCCCGCTAAAAACCAAGCCGGGTTTGCCCATCGTATCATGAGTCACCGCGATTTGCGTGAGTGTCATGCCGTCACGAAAGCCAGTACCCAGCGCCTTGGCGGTCGCCTCTTTCGCCGCAAAACGTTTGGCCAAAAACTGCGCCGGACGCGCGGCCGCCGCGAATTCAACTAATTCCTCGGGGGCCAAAATACGTTGCGCGAAGCGCTCGCCATGGCGCGTTAGATTGTCCCCCATGCGCGGCACGTGGACGATGTCCGTGCCTATGCCCGCAATCACGCGCCCCGCGCCTCGCGCATCAATGCACGCATCTCGCGGACGGCGGTTTGCAGGCCGGTAAAAAAGGCCCGCGCGACGATCGCGTGTCCGATATTCAGTTCGCGTATACCTGGGATCGCCGCGATCGGCTGCACGTTATGGTAATGCAGGCCATGCCCGGCATTCACATAAAACCCCAATCGTTCCCCCAACGCCACGGCATCGCGTATGCGCGCCAATTCATCTGCACGCGCCTGGGCATCGGTCAATTCCGCGTAATGCCCGGTGTGGATCTCGATGACGGGCGCGCCGGTCTGCGCCGCCGCTTCCAATTGCGCGGGATCGGCATCAATAAACAAGGACACCCGCACCCCTGCCGCCGCCAGCTGCGCGCAGGCATCGCTGACCTTGTCCAACTGACCGCGCACATCCAAACCGCCCTCTGTGGTCAATTCCTCGCGGCGTTCCGGCACCAGGCAACATTCCTCAGGCCGCACTTGCGCCGCGAACTTCAGCATCTGTGGGGTCACCGCCATTTCCAAGTTCATGCGGGTTTGCAAGATATCCTTAAGCGCCAACACGTCGCGTTCTTGGATATGTCGACGATCTTCGCGCAGGTGCAAGGTAATCGCGTCTGCGCCGGCTTGCTCGGCCTCGATGGCCGCCTGCACGGGATCGGGGTAACGCGTACCACGCGCCTGGCGTATCGTCGCGATATGATCGATATTGACGCCCAACAGGATGGCGGAACTGGAATTCGATGGGTTCATAAGTTTGAATATTGGGCAAAACCAGAATTTTAGCACATCCCCCAGCGCATTCGCCGAGAATCTG
>JAOUGF010000373.1 GCA_029857925.1 Gammaproteobacteria bacterium | reverse complement strand
CTGGTGTTGGTGTTAATATATTCGCAGCGTAACCAAATTTTGTATTGCTTGTCGCGTGGAAATTCCCAGCGGGAAATCGCCTTGCCCGCTTTGTTGTCGTCGCGCGGAACTAATGTGGCGCGGTCTTTGGGGTGGCCGTCGTAGATGGACACGTTTTGAAAATAGTGTTTATCGTCTGATGTGAAAGGTTCCCAGCCTTTTATGGGCGCGTTAACAGTTTCCAGAGGTGTGATTGAGGATGGGCAGGTGATGTCGAGCGCTGAGACGGCGCTTGCCATCACAAATAAGAGTGTAATAACTATAAAACGAAATAATTTTTTCAATGACATAAAATACGTTTCCACTATCGCAGCGATAATTGTACTAAATTCCGATATCGGTTAACGCTAATCCCCATGAGTAAATGCTAGACAGCCCGACTACAAGTCAACGCAAGTTAATAAGTGGGTCATATTTTCTCGCCTGTCCGTCAAATTAATCGAGCTACGAGTAAGTGTGCGCTAATGGCGCACATGAGGTTTTGCATGCCGATATGCTTTAATAGGAGGATGAGGTTGAAAATGTTGAATAAACGAATGACGGTTGTTTTAGGGTTTTTAGTCGCCGCAATGTTGAGTTTTTCTGCAAATGCCGCGAATCCCGTGCTCGTGGAATTGGCGGCGCAGATGCAAAAGCTGGCGAACATACTTGCCGAGCAACAAGCCGTAATTGCAAATTTGCAAAGTGACAATAAATTACTTACAGAAAAACTAAGATGCGTCTCCAGTTTGAGTGGCGAGACGGATTTTATCTTTGAAGGTTGCAATGTGCATGTGCGCAATGGAATGGGTCGCACGCCCACTACCAATCAATATGGAAATTTAATTATCGGCTATAACAAAAATGAAGTGGCTACGCGCAAGGGCTCGCACAATATCGTAGTCGGAGATCTGCATGAATATACAAGCTATGGCGGTATTGTGAGCGGCAATAATAATGCCCTATCCGGACCAAATGCGACGATCTTAAGCAGCATAGAGAGTGCGGCAAATAATCTTTCCGGCGCGATTATCGGGGCGAACAAGGGGGTCACGGACACCGTGGCGGTGATACTCGGCGGAACGCGAGGTTACGCTGGAGTCGGCGGAAATTTCGGTGTCGTGATCGGTGGTATGGAAAACAGTGTGACAGGGTGGGAGGGGGTCTCGGTAGGTGGCGCGCTCAATAGCGCCTCCGGCAACGGCTCGCTGGTTTGCGGGGGAAGCGAAAACAATGCTGTTGGCAGTCATTCCACCGCGTGCGGCGGCTCAAGCAATGTTAGCAAAGGCATAGTTAGCAGCATCAACGGCGGCTCTCACAATACGGCAACCGGACGCGCTAGTTCGGTGTCCGGCGGTTGGAGCAATAGTGCCGATGGCGACTATTCCTCTGTGTTGGGTGGCAATGCAAATGTAGTTTCTACGATGTATGGCACCAGCCCGTAATACGTTTGACAAAGTGCGGCGTTCACACTCCGCACGTAATTTGTACGCGAGGGAGGAACATGCAGGGCTTTATAAGGGCTGCTCTCAGTGTGCTTTTCGTAGTGATGCTTTGTTTTTTTCGTAAAGACCGTCATAGGCAATGCTGGTTTTATACAAGCGAATAAATGGATACTCGCTGGTGGGAACCTCGCAAGATTGATGAATATAAGTGCATTAGTTCAAACGGTCAAAAGGAGATTGAAAAATGAACGCGCTGAAAAATCGTATAGTATTTCTAATGATTCTACCGATTATCGTCATGCTTGGATTTACGAGTACGGCCAGTGCCGCGCCTACTTTGGCGGATTTGATTGCACAGTTGCAGTTGTTGACGGATGCGGTCAAGCAGTTGTCGTTGTTAAATACGAGCCAACAAAAAGCGATTAAAGACTTACAGAAAAATAATGACTTATTGAATTTAAGATTGAAGTGTGTTTCCAGTGTCAGCGGTGGCGAAGATTTTATATTCGAAGGCTGCAACGTCCATGTGCGCAATGGTATGGGCAGCACGCCGACCACGAACCAGTATGGCAATCTGATTGTCGGTTACAATAAAACGAACGAATTTTTGCCTCGACCCGGTTCACACAACGTGGTAGTAGGGGATGGCCATGTGTATGCGAGTTACGGAGGCATTTTAAGCGGAGAACGAAACGTCGTTAGTGGTCCCAACGCGACTGTGTTGAGCAGTATCGCCAGCACGATTTCCGGTGCGCACGGTGTGGTCGTCGGCGGTAATCAAGGTTATGTGCAGGTGCCTGGTGTATTGGTAGGCGGTAGCAGTAATATCGTCGGGCCTTCCGGGTATTTCGGTGTAGTTATCGGCGGTGAGGAGAATGAGGCGGACGGTAGAAACGCGGTGGTCGCCGGTGGCAGCATAAATAAGGCGGCGGCCGGAGATTCATTGGTGTGCGGTGGCGACGGCAATCGCGCCGTGTCGCCCGCATCCACGGTCTGCGGCGGCTCAGGAAATGTTGCCAACGGTGCGAACAGCAGCATTAGCGGCGGTTTCAGCAATGTCGCGAATGGTGATGGCAGCTCGGTATCGGGCGGTGTAGCGAACATCGCCAATGGTAATTATTCGTCTATCTTGGGCGGGAACGGCGTTGTGGTGAATACCGTGTATGGGACGAGCCCATAGTGGTGGAAGAGGGTGGGGTGCGGCGGTAATGCCGCACCTCAGTTTGCTAACCTTCTTCTTTCGCCGCTGCCTCGCCGGGTGGCGCGATTTGCTCCGCGTGACCGCATTCCTTTTGCGGACAGACCTTTTCGGTGCCGCGGCGCTTGGTGACCTTGATCGTCATGATCGGCCAGTTGCACTGCGGGCAGGGGCCCGCGACGGGTTCATTCCATACCGCGTAATTGCACGCCGGGTAGGTCGAGCACGAATAAAATATTTTTCCGTAGCGTGATTTGCGCGCGAGCAAGGTGCCTTTCGCGCAAATCGGGCAGACAAAGCCGGTGTCCTTGGGTTTTTCCAGCGGTTCGATAAATTTGCATTTAGGGTAGCCGCTGCAACCGATAAACTTGCCGTAACGCCCGTGTTTGATGACCAGCGCGGAGTCGCATTGCGGGCAGGTGCGGCCTTCGACGACCTCGGGCGCGACAGGTGCGTCTTTGTCTTCGGTCATGCTGCGCGCATAGTCGCAATCGGGGTAGCCGGTGCAACCGATGAAGCGCCCGCGCTTGCCTAAACGTATCGACAACGGCTTGCCGCATTTGGGGCAGGCCTCGTCC
>JAOUGF010000372.1 GCA_029857925.1 Gammaproteobacteria bacterium | reverse complement strand
GGTCGCATGTTTTGCGGTGGCAACGTTGTTGCGCAGTGGTGGAGATGATTGATGGATGCGACGACCATAATATTTTTACTACTTTCTTTTTTGGTAGGATTGTTTGGGTATTTTGTTCATACCCATAGTAAATAATGACATGGTAAGTGCTAACCGTTATGCCGGCTGAGTTGGCGGCGTAACGGTTTTATTAAAAAATGTTCACCCGATGGGGCAGTGCCAGCCCCATCGGGGAAGGCCTGCCCCATTTTTTGAAGAGAGGGGCAGGATATGGATAAAGATACGTTGCGTACATTTATTCGCTGGTTGGACAATCGGCATACCAGCGAACAAGAAATACTGGATAGAAAACAGGAGTTCCTGGATATGCTGGCAAAAGTGTCCAGTCACGAAGCGAAAGTTGATATTAAATTGGGGCTTCGTTTGATGGATGAAGAACTGGTGGCGCGTTTTGGACTTTATCGTGAGCGGAAACCAAAGTAAGGTTGCCGCGAGGGGCTAACTGATTCGCTAAACAATCCGTTATGGAACGCGGAGAGTTATTGGGTCGGAACAGTTCTCTGACAAGCTCACGTTCTATTTCAATACGTTGTCCTTCAATAACAATCATGGGGTGCTCCTTTTTTTGATGGATAACCTAAGTTCGGAAAGAAAGATTCAAGCATACGCCGGAGGAGTTTTTCTTCCGGCGTTCTTCCTGGGTAGTTGACAAGGTGCGCATCAACGAACAGTTTTAGCTGTGTTTTTGTCTTGATGTACGCCGGATCGGAACCCGCTAGTCCGCGCAATTGGCGCTTTTCGCGTGCCGTCAGTCGAATGTTTTCACCTTCAGTTACCATTGTCTTGATCCTTAATGTAAGGTAACTAATCAGTTTGCAGGAAGTCAGGCGGACAGTTGAGGTTGACCTCCGTCGTACGAACGCTTTATTTAGGTTGAGCAACCAGATAACGGTGCTTAAAATCTTCGACGGTCGATTCTTTTGTAAACGGTGATATGCCAGTATCTACAAAATGAAGTAAATCTTCCAGCATTTTGGGGGATAGCGCTTTGAGGTGCGCTTCTATGGCCTCGGGTACTGTAGATACAGTATTCACTACGAACCCGTTCGTGGCAGCGCGTTGACGTAACTTGGAGAGTTTGTGCTTGGGTAGGCGGCATGCGCCGGTATTGGTATCCACTAACATCGCCATTACTCCTTGAGTATCGTCAGTTTTGAGTCTTTTGCGCTTAAACAAAGTATATAGGTCAATTATAGGTATTTCAATATATACGCTAAAGAGCAGGGATGCCATGTTTAGCACGTTTCAATTCTTCCAGCGATGGAAGAGCTGGATTTCCAGCATCGGGCGCGGTCAGACTGGGAGTTGGACGTTGTAGTCGCTGTTAATTATTGTTTTTCGTCCAGCACTTGCAGTTACCGCTGTCACACGGTAATCTATTCAAGCCTGTTCGTGACTACTGCGAATCCTCAGTGGCAAAGAGTGCCCATACATACGCGCCCAGCGTGTGTGCAGACCGTGCAAGGGGTACAGAGGTGTTATAGCCTTCAGTCTTAGTGAATCGTTTGTTCGCGCAACCTAGTTGCGTTTATTTAACCACCCAACGGGGAAACACTACCCCGAAGGGGCGTCTGGTGTTTCTCCGTTTTTTTATCCAAGGAGACAGCACCATGGCAATGCCCGCCTTAAAAACATCCATTGTTGCAACCTTAGTCAAGCCGGAAGACCGTATGCGATTCCTGCCCAATTATTTTGGACAGAAACACATGCTCGCCGGCGAACGTTTGGTCTTCGCTTGGATGGAACGCCTCTGTTCCGCTTATCGCGGCGGATATTGGGATTTCTACACCCTCAGTAACGGCGGCTGCTACATGGCGCCGAAGCGAGAGGGGGACATGCATATTGAGTGGCCAGACAACTTTACCGACGTCATGATGTCGCCGGATACTGCGGGGATAGTCGCTACGATATTTGCGCTGGGTCATTTATGCGAAATCACCGAACAAGATCGGCACGCAAAACTATTTAATTTACTGCGTGACTATGCGTGCGAACATCCGGACGCGACTAAAATACTTAGGGCAATCGACTAAACATTAATAGCATTACTTACCCACACCGGGAGATTCCTGCCCGGATGGGTAGTGCATCTCCCGATTTTTTATAAAAAGGAGAGATGAGATGTCTATTATGACGCCTTGGGGCTGGTCCCAAACAATTGAACAAATCGCCGACGGTATCCAGTTCATTAGCACTGCAGGGCATGGTGGCATACGACTATCCGTCGAGCGCAATCGCGAGATGCCTGATTATTTGCGCATTCAATCCGGGTGGTACGAGGAGGATGTCGACTGGGCGAGGGTTGCCATCGCGTTTCCTCAATATTTTAAAAAGCAAGAAATGTTACCAATCGAGTTGGTGCGCAATTGGTTGCCCGATGAGTATGAGCTACACACCGGAAAAATACTTGCTGCGGGTGAATCAATAGAAAAAGATCGACGCGAGTGGGCAGCACAACACAGCAACGACTATGTTGTGACGTCTGCTTGGGGCGATTGGCATCCTAAGGTACCGAAAGGTCATGTGGTCGTGGCCGCGCGTATTCCAGCGCATCCGGAAAACGCAGGATATTTTGTAGTGCCAAGTGCGGAATATTGCCAACGAAGCCGTTTTGGGTTTGCTGTTGAGCTGGCTAGGCATCCAAATATCGAACCTATAAATTTGTAATTAAAACTGTTGTTCCCGCAGGGGGTGGTGTACCCCTTGCGGGAAAACCATCTCCTGCATTTTTTCATGATGCAAACAGGAGCGAATAGTAAATGAGTGGTGACACTGGAATTAATATTGAATCAACAACGCTAAAACGTTACGTGGTGCAATATACCTTACCCTATGAACACTGCGTGCAGGTAGGTATTGAATCCGTCAACGCAGAGACGGCGATCGTCAAGGCGTCAGATTTATTTGACGCCGGCATAATCTGGGACGATACGCCGGACATGCCCTTGCTACGCGACGATTACGACGAAGATGGAAATGCCGGATCACTGGTGTTTACCGTCGAAGCGGCGTTGGAGGCGGGTGCCGATTGGCCCATGCCCGATTCTAGCGTTATGTCGATGCGTCGCCGCGAAGCGGCGTTTCGCGCAGCGCGTTTGTTGGTGGACGCCTACCAGCGTGGCGAAGCGCATGGGGGTAATATCGACTGGGGCGACGTGGATTGCGCTTATCAGGAGGCGCT
>JAOUGF010000371.1 GCA_029857925.1 Gammaproteobacteria bacterium | reverse complement strand
GCCAATATACCCAACACCACAATAACCATTACCAATTCAATCAACGTAAAACCACTTTGCTTACGCATAACGCTATACGCTCCTCGGGGACTGACCCGTATGCCGCAACAACAGGGTGCGGCTGCATGCCCAGGTTTACGGACTGTGACGGCGTTCACTTTACCCCTAAAAGTGCTGCGTATTTCTCGTTTTTTCGCACCCTTTTAATGTAAGTGACTGATTTTACGATCTGGGGCACCCGCAAGGTCAGCGCGGTCATAAGGTGTGTAATGTGCTAGCCCCTGCCTTGCGCGGCATTCACCATTTCCCATAGCGGCAGGAAGATACCCATCATCAGGATCATTACAAAAATGCCTATGATTACCAATAAGATGGGTTCGATGCTGGCGCCCAGCGCCTTTAGTGATTGATCCAATTCACTGCCGTAATAATCCGCGACCTCACCGATGAGTTGTTCGAATTGGCCGGTTTGCTCACCGACGGTGACCATTTGCAACACCAGCGGTGGAAAGAGGTTGGTATTTTTTATCCCCTGCGACAGCGACTTGCCGGTTTCGATTTCATTGCGCATTTGCATCAGTTTTTCGGTGATATACGCGTTATCCACCGTGCGCGCAATGATGTTGATGCCGGTGCTCATCGGCACACCGGCGCCTATCGTCAGCGCAAACGCCTTCGCAAAGCGCGCCAATGCGCCGTGCAAGAAGATATTGCCCATGATCGGCAGTTTGAGCTTTTTTTCGTCCCACCAGCGTCGGCCTTTCGTAGAGGAAAGAAAACGGCGTAACCAGCGCACACCCGCATATAGCAACAACCCCCATAACCACCAATAGGCCTTGCTCAAACGCGAGGTCTCGATTAAAAAGCGTGTCGCCAGCGGGAGTTTCGCGTTGAATTTCGCAAACATATTCGCGAACACCGGGATCACAAAAATGTTGACGATGATGAACGCGACAAAAATCATCGCCAACACCATGATAGGGTAACGCACCGCGCTGGTGATGCGTTCGCGTATCTCTTTTTCTTGCTGCAAATAGCCGCCTAACGCCTCGAAGACCTCAGGCAATTTACCGGTGGACTCGCCCACCTCGATCAGATTGGCGTAGATATTGGTAAAAACGCGGGGTTGTAGTTTAAGCGCCTGGCTCAGTGTTTTTCCGGATTGCAATTGATTGTGTAATTCGCGCAAAACCTTGCCGAAATCCGGATTGGAGCTCGACGTATAGAGGCTGGTGAGCGCGTCGCCAATCGGGACGCCAGCGCGTAACAGGGTGCGCATTTGTCGCGTGAAGAACATTAAATCGACCAACGTGACGCGTCGCGCGGTCAATTTTCCGGAAAAATTCGCGAACGGTTGAGCAATGTTCTTGTGTTCTGCAATGTCTAGTGGGATGACGCCTTGGCGGAGCAAACGGTCGGCCGCGTCATTGATATTATCCGCCTCTACGATGCCACGCAGGGCGTTGCCGTTGCGCGCGCGTGCGGAGTAGGTGTATTGTCCCATATCAATCCATACCGTAGGTGACACGCAGCACTTCATCTATGCTGGTGATACCTTGTTGGGCCAACGTAAACGCACTCATTTTTAGACTGACATAATTAGTCTGGCGACGCGCCGCGATCGCGAAATCATTGTGGCCGGAACGCTGCAATGTGCGCGCTAATTCCGAATTCATCTCCATCAATTCGTAGATGCCGATGCGGCCGCGATAGCCCATGTCCTGACACTGATTGCACCCTACGCCCTTTTTGAACTGCATCTCCGCGACGTGCGGCCCGAATTGCGATTTGAGCAATTGTAGCGTGTCGTTATCCAAGGTGTGTACGGTGGCGCAATGTTCACATACACGGCGCACCAGGCGTTGCGCGACGACGCCGCGCAAGGTGGCGGCGATCAGAAACGGTTCCGCGCCCATGTCGATCAAGCGTAAAGGGGTGCTGACCGCGTCATTGGTATGCAGGCTGGACAAGACCAAGTGGCCGGTCATCGCCGCGCGGAGTGCGATCTCGGCGGTTTCTTGGTCGCGAATTTCGCCGACCAACAGGATGTCCGGGTCTTGGCGTAAAAACGAACGCAAAACATTCGCGAAGTCCAGGCCGATTTTGGTGTTGATCTGTACTTGATTGACGCCCGGCAGCCGATATTCCACGGGGTCTTCCACCGTCAGGATCTTGCGTTGCGGGTCATTGATTTCGCGCAGGGCGCCGTAAAGCGTGGTCGTTTTACCGCTGCCGGTGGGGCCGGTCACCAGAATTACGCCGTGCGGGCTGTGTATGAGCTGGCGAAACTGCTGCAGCAGCGCCGGGGGCATGCCGCTTTGTTCTAAGTTCAATGAATCACGCGCCTGCGCCAGCAGGCGCATCACGACGGATTCGTAATTGTTCTGCGTAGGAATGCTCGAGATACGCACGTCTATGCGTTGCCCGCGCACTTCTATATTAAATCGTCCGTCTTGCGGCAGCCGTTTTTCTGAAATATCCAAATGGGCAAGCAATTTTAATCGCGAGATCAGCGGTTGCGCGACACGCTTGTCGGCCGTGGTATGCGTGCGCAACAGCCCGTCCTGCCGGATACGTATCGCCAGCTTTTGATCGTCGGGTTCGATGTGGATATCCGACGCGCCGGAATTGACCGCGTGTTCGAAGAGGGCGTTCAAAAAACGCACCACGGGCGCGTCGTTATTGGAATCTGATAGTGACACCGCGTCATTGGCTTCAGGTGCAGTCATTTCGATTTCGGCGGCGATGTTACTGACATCGGTGTGTTGTTGGAACACTTTGTCGATAATTTCTAACACATCTTCTTCTTTTGCGACGACCGATTTGATCGTCTTTTGCGCCAGGCGCGCGATTTCGTCGTGGGCGAAAATATCCGTAGGGTCGGCCATGCCGATGACCAGCTCTTGAGTCGTTTCGGCGAGCGCGACGACTTGATAACGCCGACAATAGAGTTCGGGGATGCGTTTTACTATCGCAGGATTGATTTCATATTTGCGCAGATCGATAAAGGGCAGCCCGAGCTGGCGGGACAAAAAGGTAGCCAGTTGCGTGCTGCTGATATAACCGCTGGCGACCAATTCGCGGCCCAGTTTACGCCCGGTGGCCTTTTGGTTTTTTAATGCAGCGTCGAGCTGTTCCGGCGTGATGATCCGTTCCGCCAGTAATAAATCACCTAGACGTAAATTTTTTGGTATTACCGCCGCCATAGCATACACATAGTTCGCCGCATCGTATGCCACACATAGCGGC
>JAOUGF010000370.1 GCA_029857925.1 Gammaproteobacteria bacterium | reverse complement strand
AAACGCGCGCCGTGGAATGGGAATGGCGGCACGCGTCTTATCAGCGGGGCTTGTGTAAGCTGAGACGTTAACCGCTCAACAATTTATCTAAATTATCCAGATCGTTTACCACTCGCCATTCGCCTCCGCCGTCGATGACACGCTTTTTCCATTGTTCTACACGGTTAAGATAATCGCGAGGGTCGATGTTGTCGGTGCGCAATTTGGTGACATTGACGGCAATTACCTGCGTGCCCATGAGTTCCAGCGGGAAGTCGCGAATTTGACCTTCTTTTAGGTCTTCTTCCAAGTCTGAAAAAATTAAGATATATTTTTTCTTCGCACCGGTTTCGTTTAGGTATTGCGTCGCCTGTAATACCCCGCCGGTAATGTCCGTATGATCACTGCCTTTGGTTACCGATGCCACGTATTCGTCTATCGCGCGTTTAAAGGCGCGTTTTTGGTCATTTGCAAACGACGGGCGGCTGTCGAAAGTGACCTTGTTAATAATGTTTTTCTCGGTAAAACTGCCGCTGTCGATGCGCGCGACGCCCAGTGAATCACCGGAATTGAGCGTCCCCAATAGATAATTGACGATGCCTTGCGCCTTGGCGAGTTCTTTGGTGTATGTACCGGAGGTATCGACCAGCAAATACACCGCCGTGGCGCGTGAACCGGACGGGGTGCATCCGAACAAGCCGATGCCCGTAACGCCGACGATGAGGATACTGAGCGCGCCTGCGCGCAGTACGGATCGCCTATTTAACTTTGTGCGCATGGTGTTTTTCCTCGGGGATGGATTCTGTGGTGTGACGATTATGCAGCATCGTCTCTACACGCAACGGTAAAAATATGCAGATGTCATAAATACCCACGCAGGCATTGCCCAAATGGTGAATCGCGCCGCTGCCGATGTGCAACCCGGCGGCGAGGATGCGTAGACCGGCCTGCATCAAGTGGCCGATGACGGTGCGCGCCGCATGGATGAAAGATTCCAAAGGCACGGCCACAAACGTCAGCGCGAACGGTAGTATGAGTCCCATCACCATTTGCCCTAGCGAAGGGATCCAACGAAATTCTGCGTTGCTTTTTACCGCGCCTGCCAGCGCTTGATTGAGTGACTCGCGATCCGCCGCCAATAAATCGCGCATATACGCCAATGAAGACTCCACCAGGGCCATGATCAGCAGTATCGTGAAGCTGGCCCACAACATGCGTTTGCGCGTCTGGTCTTCCATCGCGCCTATGACGGGGAACAAACGCGTGATGCGTAGCGATTCCATTAAAAACAAACCCATCGCCACTTCCACCATGATGATGACGAGTGCGGCGACATCGGACATGCGTACCGCGCCGATATAGCTGTTACCGCCGACCATTTCCGACATCGGTAACGCGATCAACTGAAAATTCACTATGCCGCCGAACAGCGCGATCACGAGCACCAAACCTGAAATGAAAAACTGGGTCAGCGAAGACGAAGATAAGGTGCGCACTGCGACATCGCTGCCCCGGCGTATTTCTTCCAATCGGCCCATGTGCGTGTCGATCGCCTTTGAACGATCATCCAAACTGGTGATTGTCGATTGCACGTCGTCCAGTTGTTGTGAGGTGCGACGCCATACCGGGAGCATTTTTTTTAAGATTTGATGCCGTTGCTGAGACGCCTTGCCATAGGCGCGCATTGCGTCACGATGATTGTCTTCTATCGTTTCGTTAATGGTCTCGAGGATGCGCGCGACAGAGGCATCGCCGTGCGTAGGGATCTTTGCGATGGTTGCGACCGCCTCCGCCCAGGCCGGCGGTGTCGGCGGCACATCGGCGGAGAGCCGATAATATTCGTCGATTTGCCGCGCCTCTTCCGACAGGCGTTTGTGCAGTGCCGGGTATCCGCCCAGATCGCGCGCAACCACGGCGTTAACGCGGTAAAATTCGCGTTCCAACACGCGTTCGGTATATTCTTGTCCGGCATTCAGCAAGACCTCGCGATTGCGTTGCGCAAGGCGCTGTTCCGCTAGCACGCAAGAGCGGGAAGCGATTCTAAAAAATGCGCGGATAACGCGTGTGATTGCGCGTATGGCACGGTGGGCAGGCGCTCGCGTTAGATACATAAAGGTCATTATGATAATAAACCATATGGTCAACGATAGGGCCGCGTTGGATGACCACATACGCATAAAATCGGACATTGTCATAGAATTTTCCTTTCAGTTGTGGATGCCCTGATCAAGTCTTTTGCAGAGTTGATACCACGGCTTCCGTTTTTTAAATGTGCAGTTCCAAAAAATAAGTTCACAGTGAATGCGATGTGATCCCATTGTTTTTGCAGCGTGCGTGCCGTGGCGTCCCTTCATCGCGACGGTTTTATATTTCATCCATCGCCGCGCCTTGACGGTTATCGGCAAGGCGACGTTAAGCTGTAGAAATTATTAAGGATGTAGCCATTTCACGACTGCGTGAAAAATTGTTGGTTACTAAGCGGCGCATGGTATAAAGCGTAGACCATCAGCACGACGATCGCACAAGCCACCACTTAAAATAATGGTTACATACTTATTGATAACGCTTCCATCCTCGGTTTCGATCCACATCGCCAATAGATTGCTACAAATTAATGTCAGTTTGATGACAGTCCATCAAAGTAGCGCATTGGGTTGGAAGTAAACGCTTGCGGACTGTCTCTATTTGGAGACGTTTTTGTTTTGCTTGATACTAAAGTATAGTGAAATCAAAAAATTAACGTCGAATACTATATCGGTTGACAATATTTTGGGTTTACAATGGCGTTCGCCGCGTGGGTGCGCGGCCAGGAATATACATGTAAACCAACAGTGTGGAGGAAGGATTATGAACCTTAGGACATTGGCGTTACCCTTGTTGATTTCGATGGTGGGCATGACTCAGGCGTGGGCGGTATCGGCGCCTAACTCGGCGTGTCCGGCAGTGGCCAAGGCGGCGATGGATGTGGAATTCGGCGCGGGCACCAGTGATATCACGCGCTGCTTAAGTACCCGCGATGATGTGAAAGTGGTGGTAAATTTCAGTAGCAATATCCTGCACAAATCGGGTGTCGCGCAACAATTAAAAAATGTTGAAAACATGGTCGACAATTATGAAAATATTTATGCAATGAAGGTGAATAAAAATTATCGCATCATTGTGATAGGGCATGGCTCGGGCGGGCGCTTTTTATTGACGGATGCTGCGTATAACACCGCGTACGGTGTTACAACGGGTAATCCGAGCCGTGCGTTGGTGGAGGCCTGGTCGCGCGCGG
>JAOUGF010000369.1 GCA_029857925.1 Gammaproteobacteria bacterium | reverse complement strand
GGGATTCCTGCGTGAAGGCAGTTCGAACTCGCAAGACAGTTCCAGCAACCAACAATTAGACGCCCAATTCCAACGCGCCATGGACGAGGAAGCGGCGCTGAATCAGTTGGGGCAAAATGGTGGCTATTTTGCTACGGGGCTTGATGATCAAGGAAGTCTAAACTTCAGAGAAATGCCAGCGGATCCGGAAACAATGGATGCAGCGGGAAATATGATGGCGATTTCTGATGGGTTAGGTAGGAGCGCTGGCAAGGAAATGCTCAAGAACCCAGGCAAATACATTCCAGATAGCGATGCTGCTGCCATGCAGAAAGAATTGCGTAAGATGCTTGGTTGGAAGTATACGCCAGATGAAGAAAAGCTTCTTGAAGCTGAGCGCAACCAGAAGAACTTGGGCCAGACACATGTCTTTCAAAAAGAGTTCGAGTATAATAAAGACCATATTATGCTTGGAGTGGCGGCGGGATTGGGGCCGATAGGACTATTGGCGGCGATGTTCACCCCGCCCGCATTGCTGGGTGTGGTTGGTACGACGATGGAACTTGGGACGCTTTCATTGAATGAAGGCGAGCCCCTTGGGCCGTTGGGAGGCGGGGTACGCGCTGCAGAACGGGGGTTGGTTGCAAACAGTGTAGGCCCATCTTTAGGGGTATTGGAAGATGCTGCTTTCGCACAAGTGCCAGCCAAGTTGTCCAAAGCTTTTAGTGAAGAGGGACAGAAAATTTATAGCCAGGCCGCCGGGCGAGAAATAAAGACCGTTGGTGATCTTACAGATGCGCTAAAGCAAGGTTTGGTCAAACCTGAGCAGGTACCCATAAATTACGTTGTTATTGACGGCGAAAAAATAATTGCCAATACAAGAAGTTCATCGGCTCTTACTAATGCGGAGATTCCTAAGAGGCATTGGTATGGAGTCGATAAGACTGGCGTAAAAGCGTATGGAGACGTTACTTTTGACGACTTGGTACGAAATCAATTGAACAGGAACTATGGTGGATCTGTTCAAAATGCCAGAAGGTATTAAAAATGCGACTATCTAATCCTAAGCGAGTTTTCGATCTGGATGATTTCTTGCCTCCAGATGGTGAAACCAAGTTTGAAATGTTTTTCTCGGAAGGTGTTTTGAACCTGGATATTTTTTATGAAACGGATGGTTCCGAAGCTCGTGTTTCGAAGCGTAGAATCCGCTTTCCACAGGCCAAGTATTTTTTTAAGACGCCATTTCCCGGATACAGTTTTTTTAGTTGTCCGGATGACCGGGAATTGTCGTTGCTCAATTCCTTGGTGAATTATGAGCAATCGGAAATGTTAGATATGGAACGCAATACGTCTGGATTAACCGATTACAAGCATTTTAGGTTGTTTTTACATTCTTCAGGAGCAGCGATTCATGTGGTCTCCCAGTCGTGTGAAATGTTAGGTGAAGAGTTGGTTGGCAGATCGTAGTTGTTCTGCTGGAACGCCACAAACAAGCCAAACCCCATTCTCCGCTTGAAAAAACTTAAAGCCCTGCTGATGCATCCGCAGGGCTTCGATTTTTAGCACGACCGGTTTGCCGTAACGTTGCCCGACCGCAGTAGCGGTCTTCACATCTTCCGACAGATGCACATGCTGCCGCTCACCGGGCCGGAGCCCTTCTTTCAGAATGGAACCGAGAAAGCGCGTTGCGGTGCCGTGGTACAGAAACTCCGGCGGCACCTTCTCTGGGTAAGTGATGGCAACGTTTTTGGCCGAGTGACCTTGCACCGCACGAATCCGCAAACCGTCTTCGGAAATAGTGAATCGCTTTTTGTCGCTGGTATTCACGACTTGCTGGATCAGGTCGCGATCAATTGTCTTGCCAGCGCGCTTAGCCCCCTCAATGAGCGCTGCAATATCAGCCCAGCCTTCGCCGTCTAGGATGAGGCCAATGGTCTGTGGTTCGTGACGGAGTACGTAACTCAGGAATTTGCTGGTGTCGTTAAGTAGTTTACCCACGGGCGTTGTGATAAGCGCATTAAAGCCGCTTACTTTTCCCCCCACGGCTTCTTCTCTTGCCCTGCCAGATCGCGACTGCCATGCAGCACGGTGACGATGAGCAGGTGATCGGGGGCGGCACGGTAAATGATGCGGTAACCTTGGAACAGATAATAGGGGTCAGACTCGACATAACCCAATTCCTCGGCTACACTCAATTCACAGAGGATTGAAAGCAAGAGGAAACCCCGATGGCGCGACTCCCCCGATACAACCTGCCCGGACAACCGCAACACGTGATATTGCGCGGCAACAACCGCAGCATCATCTTTGTATCCGATGAAGACTACCGTTATTTTAAAGAATGTTTGAAAGATGCAGCGGATCGGCATGGATGTGCGATTCACGCCTATGTGTTAATGACCAATCACGTGCATCTACTCGTCACACCTGAGCGCGAAGACGGCATTGGAAAAGTGATCCAATCGGTAGGCAGGCGCTATGTGCAATACTTCAACTACCTGCAAAAGCGAACAGGCACCTTGTGGGAAGGGCGTTACAAATCCACGCTGATCGACAGCGAAAGGTATCTGCTCATTTGTAGTCGTTACATAGAACTAAATCCGGTGCGTGCACAAATAGTGGCGCATCCCCGGCACTATGCCTGGTCGAGCTATCGTCATCATGCGGAAGGGAAGGAAGATCTCCTCGTCACCGACCACGCGCTCTATCTTGCGTTGGGGAAAAAGCCGGAGGTGAGGCAATTGGCGTATCGTGCTTTATTCAAGGCGCACATAGACGAGCGGACGTTACAAGACATACGAGACGCGACCAACAAAGGATGGGCGTTGGGAGGTGAACGGTTTTTAGAGGAAATCACGGCGGCGGCGAATCGTCGCGCGACGCCACTGCCAAAAGGGCGACCGAAGCAGGAGGTTGCTGAAAGTGAATAAATCGAGTCTGACCCTGAGGTCTCCCCACGAAAATACTCATAAAATCCCCTGATATAACACCTGATCAAATGCGGCGCGCATCTCGCGTCGCGTGAATGATACAGCGTGACAGCGAATGGATTGCAATCCCAGAGAAATAACCGACAGCACTGCGCGCGTGCGTCGCGTGTTGCTTTGAAAGCGTGATTCCGCTTTTATATTCTTGCAGGCCGTGCCCACGCAGCGCAGCACAAACATCGCCAAATTTGCGATTAACAACAACACCGCCCAGCGCGCTTGTTGTGCCGAACGACCGGCCGCAAATCCTAATCCAAATCGTTCGCTCTTTACATCTCTAAACGCTTCTTCA
>JAOUGF010000368.1 GCA_029857925.1 Gammaproteobacteria bacterium | reverse complement strand
ACCTGGCGCGGTTATCCAGTGTACGCAGTAATGCATTGGTTGGGTATGGGTTGGTTACGGGGCTGGCGGGAACAGGCGATTCCGCCAACAGTAGCGCCACGATGCAGTCCATAGTCAATTTGCTGGGTCGGTTTGGCGTGCAAGTGGCGCCTGGCCAGATGCGCAGCCGTAATAGCGCGTCGGTCATGATAACCGCAGAGTTACCCTCATTCGCGCGGCCAGGCGATCATATCGACGTCAATGTGACCTCTATGGGCGACGCGCGCAGTCTGGTAGGCGGCACGTTACTGATGACCCATTTGACGGGGCCGGATGGAAAGATTTACGCAATAGCCCAAGGAGCTATTTCGGTGGGTGGCTTTTATTATGATTTATACGGCAATGTAGTACAGAAAAACCACCCGACAGCTGCACACGTGCCACGCGGTGCGACGATCGAGAAATCGCTATCCGCACCGCTAATGGACGAAGACGGGCGCATAGAATACGTGTTGTTTCAGCCGGATTTCACTACCGCAGATCGTCTGGCCAAGGCGATGAATAAAGAGTTGGGAGACGTTTCTGCACGTGCATTAGATGCCGAGCGCATAGAACTAAGGATGCCCCAAGACGATCGTGAATCGCCTGTCGCGTTTTTAGGAAGGTTGGAAACCATTATCGTCAATCCTGACAACCGTGCGCGGATTGTTATCAATGAACGCACGGGCACCATCGTCTCGGGCGCTGATGTGCGAATCTCACCGGTGAGCGTTACACATGGCGATATGAAGCTGACGATTAAGTCCGAATACAGTGTGTCACAACCATCGATGCTAATAAATCCAGGCAATAATGTTCGAACTGAGGTTGTACCGATTACAAAAATCGACGTTATGGAAAAAGAGCCATTTAATGCCTCATTGGATCACGAGGCAACGTTGGGAGATCTGATCGCGGTGCTGAACAGGGCGAAGGCCAGTGCGCGCGACATTATTGTAATTCTACAAGCGGCCAAGCAGGCGGGCGCGCTTCACGCAGATATTATCGTGCAATAAGCGAATTTGACTATTAAGCAATGATTGGTAACGGGAGGGGAAACTCATGTTAGACAGCACGGGATCAGTGACATCGGATATTGTGAAATTGGCATTGGATACGTCGGTGCTCAGGCAAACGGTGTATGCGAGTAATATCGCAAATACAAGCAGCGCGGGATTTAAACCCTCAGAGGTATCATTTGAAAGGCAAATGGAAATGTTGGCTAAAGTGTTGACTACGTCGGATGACAGCCAGCAGGCGTCATTGATTGCGGGCGCGCGTGCATTGTTTACGTCAGGGGCGATGATCACTCCGTCTGCTGACGAACATGTACAGCTGGATAAGGAAGTGGCGGGTGTGGCGGAAAATTATGTGCATTATCAAGCTCTGATTACTGGTTATGGAAAATATTTGGCTCAACTGCGCACCGCAATTGGCGGGGGGCAATAAATGGCGATCAATTCTATTTTCGGTATCAGCGCGTCTGGCATGTCGGTCGAGATGACACGCGTCGATGTCGCCACGCGCAATATCGCAAATTCACACGCAACCAGAGGCGTGGATGGTAAATCGTACGTGCCACTTAAAGTCGTATCGACGGCGATTGCGGCCCAGAATTTTCAGTCGCAATTGGCGGCATTTGCGAACGGTGAGATACCTGGCGCGGCCAAGATTCAAGAAATCGTGGAGCTAAATGTCGCGCCACGCATGGTGCATGAGCCCGGACATCCTGATGCGGACGCGCAAGGAAATGTCGCCTATCCTAATGTGGATCTGTTAACTGAGATGTTGACGCTAACAGAGGCGAGCCGGGTTTATGAAGCCAATGTTCAGGCTTTCAATGCCGCGAAATCAATGGCGATGCGCACGTTGGACATTGGAGGGCATAAATGAACATTGAATCCTTAGGTTCCGTGACCGATGTGTCACCTTTGAAATTAGAAACGGGCGGTGGGCTAACTTCTTTAGAGAAAAGCAACTCGTTTGTCTCAATTTTGAATCAACAATTGACGGAAACGAATAGCGCATTAATGACCAGCGAGGCGCACTTGCGCCGAATAGCGGCGGGAGACTCTTCGAATCTACATCAGGCGATGATAGCGATGGAAGAGGCCAGCATACGCCTTAACCTTGTGGTGCAGATTAGAAACAAATTGGTTGATGGATATCATGAAGTGTTGAAGATGCAACTGTGAGTAAAATATGACTGCAAACGAAAATATAATACAACCACCTAAGATTTCGAAGGCTGTGCTTTATGCTGCGGGTGGTTTGATGGTTGTAGTGCTCGTCGCTGCAGCGATCTGGGCGTTTTCTCCACGCTATGAAGTCCTTTTCGGTGAACTGGATGAAAATGATGCGGCGAACATTGTATCGGAGTTGGATAAATCTAAAGTGAGTTATCAGCTCGATAAAAATGGGACCCAAATCTTGGTTCCTCACGAGGATGTGCTTAGAACCCGCTTGAACTTAATGAACAGCGGCTTATCGCTCAAAGGTGTCGTGGGTTTCGAAATATTCGACAATGCGGACTATGGTATGACAGAGTTCGCGCAAAAAATCAATTATCAAAGGGCGTTACAAGGTGAATTGGCGCGCACGATAATGGCGTTACGTGAGGTGAAATTCGCGCGCGTCCACCTCGTGTTGGCGGAAAGCGGTTTACTGAGAAGCGAAAAACGGTCTCCTTCCGCGTCAGTCGCTTTGATGATGCGTGAGGGCTTGCAGATCATGCCCGCCCAAATTACCGGTATACAGCGACTGGTTGCCGCAGCGGTACCGGCATTGGCGCCGGAGAATGTCACGGTAACCGATCATAGCGGGATTTCTCTGACACCGGAGGTCGATGTTGCCGGTGGCGAAATGATGGCGACTTCTAAACGATTGCAGAAAAAAATCGAGGTAGAGAAGTATTTGAAGGAGAAAATCGACGCGGTATTGGATCGCGCAGTGGGGTCTAAGAATTATGTCGCGAGCGTCGATGTAACACTCAATTTGACACAGAAAAAGACTGTCCGTGAAGACGTGATTGTGTCAGAAGATGGAAGTGATCCGGTGAGCCGTCGTCGTGAGGCCAAAACATCGACCGGCGCCAAGACGGACACCAAGGGCGACAGCACTACCACAGAAATAGAGTATTTGCACGGCAAACAGATGGACGAAATACTCGTTGTACCCGGACAGATAGAAAGAATTAGTGTGGGCATATTTGTCAAAGAGAAATTGTCTCTGGATCGCATGATGCAGTTGCGTGAATTGG
>JAOUGF010000013.1 GCA_029857925.1 Gammaproteobacteria bacterium | reverse complement strand
TTCGAACAGTTGCGCCGCGGTAAAGTTCGCGGGCGTAGTCCACGCGCGCGACAAATTTACCTGAAATACATCACCCGCTGCAATATAGTCACGACAGCGCTGCACGCCCGTTATATACGCCTGTGCATCCTCTTCGGATATCGAAAAATCTTGTGCAGATTGCGGAGAAACTGCGCGCGTCGCGGAGGCATAATCAGCGACGATGCGTTGCAGCAATTTTTCATGCCCCGCCTCTGCGAGCGCAACGCAACGCTGCGTGACGTGATCGATGATTACCGCGCCCGGGCAACGCTGCATAAATGCGATGGGCAAATCATTGCCCAGCGGCAAACGCAAACGCGGTTCGATTTGCTGTGCGAGCTCGTAACCTAAAAAAATCGCCCATCCACCGCGAAACGGCCACGGCGAAGGCGCAGCATCGGCGGCAATCCGCTCCAAGCGCCAGCGTTGATCCAGCCCGGACAGAAAATCGGTTTGCGTAATATCTTCGGCGCGCATAGACCAAGCCTCGCCTTCGGCGGCGAATAATATGTCGTAGCGTCCGGTGGTGTTATGTAACGCGCTGCTGCACAATAGGTGGGGATAGCGTTGCGGATATGCGCGGTGCATATCCAATAATGCCTTCCCCCAGGGCAGGTCTGCGATCAGCACTCGCGTTTCAACAACGTGGGCAATGACAGCGTCGGGACCCCACATAGGCCCTGACGTCGCATGTTTATTTTAGGCGACTAAACACCAACGAACCGTTGGTGCCGCCGAAACCGAAGGAATTTGAGATCGCGATGTCAATCTTCATCTGGCGCGCGGTGTTCGGCACATAATCAAGATCACAGGCGGGGTCTTGATTGAAGATGTTAATTGTCGGCGGCGCCACTTGATCGCGCAACGCCAACGCAGTGAACACGGCCTCTATGCCACCTGCGGCGCCCAACATGTGACCGGTCATCGACTTCGTCGAGCTCATGGGCACCTTGTAGGCATGCGCACCCAACGCGGCCTTAACGGCCATCGTTTCTGCCAAATCACCGGCCGGTGTAGATGTCCCATGCGCATTGATGTAGTGCACGTCTTCCCCATTGATGCCGGCATCGCGCAATGCATGTACCATGCAACGCTTGGCGCCATCGCCCCCTTCAGACGGGGCGGTCATGTGATAGGCATCGCCGCTACGGCCATAGCCTATCACTTCGGCATAAATGCGCGCGCCACGTTTACGCGCGTATTCGTATTCTTCCAACACCACGACGCCCGCGCCATCACTCAGCACAAAGCCATCGCGATCTTTGTCCCATGGGCGACTCGCCGTGGACGGGTCATCATTGCGCGAAGACAATGCGCGTGCCGCCGCAAAACCACCCAAACCGGTCATGCTGGTGGCCATTTCCGCGCCACCCGCCACCATCGCATCGGCATCGCCGTATACGATCATACGCGCGGCCTCGCCTATGCTATGCGTGCCCGTGGTACAGGCGGTGGCAATCGCCAAATTCGGCCCTTTAATGCCGAAGATGATCGATAAATTACCTGAAATCATATTAATAATATTGCTGGGCACAAAAAACGGCGAGATCTTGCGCGGGCCGCCATCCAAATAACTTTGATAGCCACGTTCTATACCTCCCAAACCGCCGATGCCCGAACCGATACAGACGCCTATACGTTCCGCATTTTCATCGGTGATGGCGAGCCCTGAATCGGCAATCGCTTCGGTGGCCGCGGCGATGCCGTAATGGATAAAGGTATCCATTTTTTTTACGTCTTTCGGCGCGATAAATTGTGCGGCATCAAAGTTACGAATTGAACCGCCAAAGCGCACTGGAAATTGACTGGGGTCAAAATGCGAGATTGTGGCTATACCGCCTTTGCCTTCAAGGATATTGGCCCATGCGTCCTTCACGGTGTTACCCACCGGAGAGACCGCACCTAAACCCGTTACCACGACTCGACGTTTAGCCAAAGTTTTTCCCCTCACTGCGTTAAAAACCAAAAGGCCGTTCCCAATGCGAGGCTAACGGCCTTTCTACAGCGAGCCGCAGCACGCGGCTCGTGCTGCCTATCGCTTAGTTGACGTGTGCCGAAATGTAGTCCACGGCCTGCTGCACGGTAGTGATCTTTTCAGCGTCTTCATCAGGAATTTCGCATTCGAATTCTTCTTCCAACGCCATCACCAATTCAACTGTGTCCAACGAGTCAGCGCCCAAATCATCGACGAACGAAGCCTCATTGCTGACTTCTTCTTGCTTAACACCAAGTTGTTCTACGACGATCTTCTTGACGCGTTCTTCAATACTATTCATGACAGAATCTTCCTCCTAACGGATTGTGCAGCCTTACTAAGAACTGCGGTGGTATTTTAGAGAAAACTGGCCCCGAACGCTAGGTGCTTTCGATGACTTTTAATTAAAACTTTGAATTCACACGTATTTATCCCATGTACATGCCGCCATTTACATGCAAAGTCTCGCCCGTAATATAGGCCGCCCCTGGCGAAGCCAAAAAAGCCACCGCCGCAGCGATCTCATTTGGGCTCCCTAACCGGCCGACAGGTACTTGATCCAACAACTTCTGACGATGCTCGTCCGGCAGGCCGCGCGTCATATCGGTGTCGATAAACCCGGGCGCCACGACATTCACCGTGATGCCACGACTGCCCACTTCACGCGCCAAGGACTTGCTAAACCCCATAATTCCGGCCTTGGACGCCGCATAATTCGCCTGACCGGCGTTGCCGGAGGCCCCTACTACGGAGGCAATACTGATGATGCGCCCCTTGCGGGCCTTCATCATCGCGCGCAATACCGCTTTACTCATGCGAAACACCGACGTCAAATTGGTGTCTATCACCGATTGCCACTGCTCGTCACTCATACGCATCAACAAATTGTCTTGAGTGATACCGGCATTATTGACCAAAATTGTGGGTGCGCCAAAGTGTTCGCCAACCTGGCTGAGCGCTGCATCGACCGCCGCAGAATCGTTCACGTTCAGTGCCAAACCCATGCCGCGATAGCCTGCTTGTTGGATTTTTGACGTGATGCTCGCCGCGCCGGATTCAGACGTCGCCGTGCCGATGACCACCGCCCCTAATCGCCCCAGTTCAGCCAAGATGGCCTCGCCTATGCCTCGACTTGCGCCCGTCACCAATGCAACTTCATTATCTAACATAAAGCCTCCCATCCCTATTGTGCAGTATCACGCGGATACTTTTACAGCACCCAATGCCTCCGCGAGTGTCGCGGGATCAAATATGGCCGAGGCTTTAACATTTTTATCTATACGTTTATTCAAGCCCGCCAGCACCTTACCGGGACCGCACTCAATGATCTCGGACACACCTTGCGCCGCCATGTATTGCACGCTTTCAACCCACCGCACCGGCATATATAATTGCCGCACCAAGCCGTCACGTATTTTATTAACATCATTATAGGCCGCCACGTCGGCGTTTTGTACCACCGGCACCTGAGGCGCTTGGAAATGTATGCCCGCCAGCCGTACCGCAAGTTTTTCGGCCGCCGGCTGCATCAATGCACAATGCGACGGCGCGCTCACCGGCAACATCACTGCGCGCTTTGCGCCTGCGGCTTTTGCCAATTCGACGGCACGTTGCACCGCCGCGCTATGCCCCGCGACTACAACCTGTCCAGGTGAGTTAAAATTGACCGCCTCGACCACTTCACCTTGTTGCGCGTCGCGACACACCTTGCGCACTGCGTCGTCATCCAAACCGAGAATCGCGGCCATCGCACCCACACCTGCGGGCACAGCGCCCTGCATATAGCGCCCGCGATCCGCAACCAAGCGCACCGCCTCCGCAAAATCCAAACTGCCTGCACATACGAGCGCCGTGTATTCACCCAGGCTATGCCCTGCCATATAGGCGGGCCGTAAGCCCTCTTGCGCCAACCAGACGCGATAGACGGCCACCCCTGCTGCCAACATCGCCGGTTGCGTATTGTGCGTCAAATTAAGTTGATCTTCCGGGCCATTGGCAACCAACCCCCAAAGATCCAGGCCTAGCGCCTGCGAGGCCTCGGCAAACGTTTCCTGCACCGACGGAAATGCACCCGCGAGCGCGTTAAGCATCCCCACGGATTGCGACCCTTGACCGGGAAAGACAAAGGCTAATGACATGGCAAGCCTCCTAAAATTTCAACAATACGGAGCCCCAGGTAAAACCGCCCCCGAAGGCCTCGAATAATAAAGTTTCGTCGCGTTTAATCCGGCCGTCACGCACCGCAACATCCAATGCCAACGGTATCGACGCCGCCGACGTGTTGCCGTGATGGGACACCGTCGTTACGACGCGCTCCATCGGCATCTGCAGTTTTTTCGCGGTCGCATTGATGATGCGAATATTCGCCTGGTGCGGCACCAACCAGTCGATATCCGATTTGCTCATGCCGTTCGCTTGCAGCGTCTCGTCAACAATGTCACCCAAGGTGTTCACGGCCATCTTGAAGACTTCATTCCCCGCCATTTGCACAAAGGCCTTTCCGCTTTTCAATATCTCGCTATGCTCGGACACACCCGCGTTGACCATCAACAAATCTTTATAGCGCCCATCCGCGTGCAGGTGACTGGAAATAATACCGGGCTCATCGCTCGCTTTTAAGATCACCGCGCCGGCGCCGTCACCGAATAACACACAGGTCTTGCGATCTGTCCAATCCAAAATGCGCGACAAGGTCTCCGCACCGACCACCAACGCGCACGTCGCCGAGCCCGTGCGAATAAATTTGTCCGCAATACTCAGTGCATAAACGAAACCCGTACACACCGCTTGCACATCAAACGCCGCACAGCCGTGGATATCCAGGCGCTGTTGCAACAAACATGCGGTGCTAGGGAAAATGCGATCCGGCGTCGTCGTGGCGACGATAATCAAATCGATGTCGCCGGGCTTGACACCCGCCGCATTCATGGCGTTACGCGCCGCGTGTTCCGCCAAGCTACACGTGGTCTCGTTTTCCGACGCGATATGCCGTTGGTGTATGCCAGTGCGCTCGACGATCCAGTCGTGACTGGTATCGACTATCTTTTCCAGATCGGCATTGGTAACCACATTGACAGGCAAATGCGAACCGGTCCCTGCGATACGCGCATAGTTCATTCCGCTCGTCCCTCGCCTAAAAAGGCTTGCACCTGTTCGGTTATCCGTTGCGGAACATCTTTTTGCACTTCCAACGCCGCCTGCTTGATGGCGACCGCAAACGCAAAGGCGTCCGCGCCGCCGTGACTCTTGACGACGATGCCATTCAATCCGACCAAACTCGCGCCGTTATAGCGACGCGTATCTACACGCTTACGCAACGCATTTAATACCGGCATCGCCACCAACGCGGCAAATTTTGTAAATAAATTGCGTTTAAATTCCAGCTGCATGAAATGCTTAATCATGAACGCAACGCCTTCGCTGGCCTTTAGCGCGACGTTACCTACAAAGCCATCGCAAACGACGACGTCTACAGTGCCTTCATAGATGTCATTTCCTTCGACAAATCCGACATAGTGTAAATCACTGCCCGCGAGCAAACGCGCAGCCTCTTTCACTTGGTCATTGCCTTTCATTTCTTCTTCGCCGATATTCAAAAGGCCGACAGTCGCGCGCGGACGATTGTCCACGGCGCTGACTAACACAGACCCCATCACGGCAAATTGAAAAAGGTGCTCTGCGGTGCAATCTATGTTTGCACCCAGATCTAACACATAGGAATGACCTTTGATCGTCGGCAAGGCGGTACATATCGCAGGACGATCCACACCGGGTATCGTCTTTAACACGTAACGCGCGGTGGCCATCAACGCACCGGTATTGCCCGCACTGACACACGCATTCGCCTTGCCTTCCTTGACCAGATTAATGGCCACGCGCATTGAGGAATCTTTTTTATTGCGCAATGCCTGTGACGGCAATTCATCCATCTCCACCTTTTGCGAGGCGTGATGAATCGAGATGCGATCCAATGCCGCACCTTTATGCGCACTCAATAACGCGGTTAAGGTTTCGTTATCCCCTACAAGAATACACTGGAGACCAGGATCTTCTTGCAGGGCCCGCAAGGCGGCAGGTACCACCACGGTGGGACCATAATCGCCCCCCATGGCGTCCAACGCTATAACGGGATTCAAGCCTTATTCGCCTTGTTCAGGCAATACGCGACGCCCACGATAAAAACCGTCCGGCGTAATATGATGACGACGATGGGTCTCGCCGGTGTCTTTGTCCACCGAAATCGGTGGTGCGCTCAACGCGTCGTGCGCGCGACGCATGCCGCGGGTGGAACGAGACTTTCTACTCTTTTGAACTGCCATACTATACTCCTCACTAACAAACTTTTAAGACGAGGTTTTCTTCAACCGCGCCAACACCGCAAACGGGCTCTCTTTTACTACCGGCGCAGGTTCTTCTTCCTGCACCACATTGGCCTGGCACGTCCCTGGATCATGCGCCGCCACCATGGGCACCGCCAACAATAATTCGTCTTCGACGATTTGTGCCAAAGGCACCACTGGCGTATCGACGATCAGCGGTTCGTATCCGGGCTGCAACCATTCAGCATCCGTCGCGTTCGGCACTATCCCTAGACTAACGGGCCTGTCCACCACCACATCAACGGGTTGCATACAACGTTGGCATTGCAACTTAAGCGTCGTTTGGATGTGCCCGGTGATGTAGCGTACCTTCTCACCGTCCACACCAAATCGCAATTCTACCGATACCTGCCCGTCTTGACTGGCAAGCCCAGGGGTCAGCCTATCCATCCCTGTCAGCCCTATTTGCCCACGCAACTCCCTCCCGGCCTCCGCCAGGCGATAGGGGTCGATCACTGTCGGCAATCTTTCCTGCATAGCCATAGGGGCGCCATGATAGTGCTTAGGGAGAAATCTGTCAAAAAAACCTAACGTTTCTGACATATAGCAATTGGCTCGCCACACCCGTATTTTTTGCGACAATACGATTTTTATCTATTTAACAACATGTTACATTCGTCTTAACACCTCACGAGAATGCCTTCCCCTGGTAATGGCACCGGCAGTTTGGTATAAACCGGTACCTCGACATTGTCCAGAACTCAACTTGCGACCTCCGGCGTCGCCCAAATGGAGTGGCTATGAAGCTAGTTTTGGGTTCGTCTTCACCCTATCGACGCGAATTGTTGTCACGTTTGCACCTTCCCTTCGAGGCGTATAGCCCGGATATCGACGAGGCGCGTTTACCCGAAGAATCGCCCACCGCATTGGTGCGTCGTCTGGCGGAGCAAAAAGCACGCGCCGTCGCCAGCCGATTTCCAAACCACCTTATTATCGGTTCCGACCAAGTGGCGGCGGTGGGCGACACCATTATCACTAAACCAAACAATGCTGCCCACGCGGTGGAACAACTGCAATTCTTATCCGGAAAAACGGTACTCTTTCATACCGGCCTATGCCTGTTGAACGCCCAAACCAGTCACTTGCAACTCGACAATATCGTGTTTGAGGTCGGGTTCCGCGTGCTCGACGACGCGAGTATTCAACGCTATTTGGCGAAGGAACCGGCATATAACTGTGTGGGTGCATTTAAATCAGAGGCCTATGGCATTGCGTTGACGACACACATGCGCGGCGATGACCCGACCGCCTTGATCGGGCTGCCGCTGATATGCCTTACGGAAATGTTGCGTGCCGAAGGCATATCAATACCATAACCCGCGTAGTTACCGCATCTTAGGTTCAGTCAACAGCGCGCCCAATGAGGCGCCGCCCATCGCCGCGCCAACCCGCTGTGCAAATCGATCCATCAGGTTTTCGTGTTCAGTGAAATCCGCGATATCTTCCGCGCCTATCACCTCGCGCGCGACAAAACCGGTGCTGCCAAACGCGTCCGCCAAGCCGAGCGCCACGCCCTGCTCACCGGTCCATATCAATCCGCTGAACAGCTTTGGATTCTCCTGTAGGCGCTTGCCACGCCCGTTTTTTACAGCATTGATAAACTGTTTATGCACGCTGTCCAGTATCATTTGCATGTGTTCTTTTGCTGCGGGTTTCATCGGCGAAAAAGGATCCAGAAACCCTTTGTTTTCGCCCGCCGTCATCAAGCGCCGCTCGACGCCGAGTTTTTTAATGGTGTCCACAAAGCCATAGCCGTCCATCAACACACCGATAGAACCTATCAAACTCGCCTTATCGACATAAATCATATCCGTCGCGCTAGCGATGTAATAGGCCGCAGACGCACACAAATCGGTGACCACCGCATAAATGGGCACCGTAGGGTGCAATTTTCGTAGACGTTTAATTTCATCGTAAACATAACCCGCTTGTACGGCGCTGCCGCCTGGGCTGTTAATACGCAACACCACTCCTTTGGTGTTTTTGTCTTTCAACGCATCGCGCAAACCACCCACGATATGATCTGCACTGGCGCGATCATTGTCGGAGATCACGCCGTTGATTTCTATCACTGCAGTATGTTTGCCTAACGAGATTTCTCCTTGCGGAGACGCGAAAATCGCAATCAATATCACCAACACATAGATCGAAAACAAACTTTTGAAAAACACACTCCAACGTCGTGCGCGACGCTGTTCGTTGAGTGATGCGAAGGCCAGTCGATTGACGAGATCGCGTTCCCAAGCCCCACCGCTTTGACCACTGCCGCCGTCACTTGGATTTTGCATCGCCTGAGGTTGCACGGGCGCCGTCCAAGGGTCACGCGCGCCCTGCGGTTCTTGCGCCGACGTTGCATTGGGATCTTGCTCGGACATTAAGCCCACTCCTTTTTAACGTTCATAGTCTCAATTCACATTCGTTTCAGCGTGCAACCAACCGGGAAAATGCACGATATGATCCAAACAAACCACTGGCGCGCATCTTTCAAGGCGATCGCGGGGATGAGCGCCGCAGGCCACACCTGCACCATCCACGCCCGCATTGCGCGCCATCAACAAGTCGTATTCCGTATCGCCTATCATCAGCGCATCTGTGGCTTCTACGCCGGTATACGCTAAAATGTCCAATAACATTTGGGGATGCGGCTTGGATTGCGCCTCGTCGATACATCGAGTGATATGAAACACCGGTTGCAATTCGGTTTCGCGTAATACGCGGTCCAACCCGCGTCGGCCTTTACTGGTCGCCACCGCAAGCAGATAACCACGGCGTTCAAAATCCTCCAACATGGTCTTCACACCTTCAAACAACGGTGTTGGCGTCGTATCCGCGCCAGAATCAAAATGTCGATAACATTCCACAAAGCGCTGGATATCCGGGTCGCTGTGTGTGGGATACAACGACAACACCGATTCACGCATCCCGAGGCCTATAATATCGCGCACGGCCTGCGCTGAAGGCACGGCCAGCTGCAACTGCTTCGCAGCGGCCTGAAAGCAGGCCACGATACGCGCGGGAGAATCCATCAACGTACCGTCCCAATCGAACACCAGTAATTTATAGTCCGCCATTTCCTTGCTCTAAATTATTTATCACCGCTTGCAAATCCGCAGGCAGTGGCGCCGTCACAATAATCTGTTTTGGGATACCGGGCAAGTGAAACCCGAGTCGGTGCGCGTGCAAAAACAACCGTTTCAATCCATAACCTTTCATTTCTTTATTGAATTGATCGTCACCGTATTTGGGATCACCTGCAATCGGACGGCCAATGTGTTGCGCATGCACACGTATCTGGTGCGTGCGCCCCGTATACAACGTGGCTCGCACCAAACTTGCGCGCGTAAATATTGCCTCCGGCGCGAACAACGTCGCCGCCGCCTTGCCTTCGGCATGATCCACACGCACCATACGCTCGCCGGATTGCAGGGTATTCTTACGCAATGCCGCTTCTATCTTGCGTGCGTCGCCTCGCCACTGCCCCTTCACCAACGTGAGGTACTCTTTCGTCGTTTTGCCTTCGCGCATCAGTTCGTGCAGAAATTTTAGCGGCGTGCGTTTTTTCGCCAACAGCAAGCACCCAGAGGTGTCGCGGTCCAGACGGTGCACCAATTCCAGCGCCTGGCATTGCGGCCGCAATTGCCGGAACGCCTCAATCACCCCAAAGGACAGCCCGCTGCCGCCATGCACCGCCATACCTGCAGGTTTATCAATCACGATGACCTGCTCGTCTTCATACAAGATGCGCGATTCCAGCTCTTGCAGTTGTCTATCATGCACCACAGGCGCCGCAGTCGGTTCGGCCTGGCGGACGGGGGGCACACGCAAGATATCTCCCTCTTGCAGACGGTACGACGCCTGTATCCGCCCCTTGTTTACGCGCACCTCTCCCTTGCGCAGGATGCGGTAAATATGACTCTTAGGCACCCCCTTGAGCAGGGTAATCAGGAAATTGTCCAGCCGCTGGCCTGCCTGGTCGGCGGTAATGGTCAACATGACCACACGCGGTGCGGCGTCTATGTTCATGGAATTAATATGGTTATTCATAATGATAATATACTAATGTTGCTGCGCACAAAAAAGGCTGCTATAGTGAATTTGTAATCTCGAAAGAGATTATAGGGTTACGGTCAGGCTAGAGTGACTGGGAAAACCTCTGCACTATCTGGGCTTCGTCATGTAAAGCCTAGCGCCACCGGCAAGAGGACGCATAGTCTACACCGGTTGCCTGCGCTTTACGAGTCCAATCGCCGAACTATCGAACTGGATCAGGCGGATAGTGCCCGAGAGTCCCTCTTCTACCACTGTTGCGCAACGCTTTGCCTTTCGCGAGGCACCGTTGGCTCGATACCTAGGGATCGCGTGACTAAATCACGCACAGTTCCCCCCTTGCCCAAGGGTAAGATTATTAAGGAAGCTCCGCGTGCGGACCCTTAATACTCCGCTTCCCGGGGCCAGCGTGTCAGGCGGGTGCGCACGGTTTACATCCTTCATTGGATGATTGGCTGTTATGGCCTTACGCAGAACGTTGCGTAAGTGATGAGTGTAACGTCGCTCAACCGAATTTACGACGTTTTGAAAAATCGTGCAAGCGTGGTCATTTAGCGACGTTTCAGGCGAGGTCTACTGCCTGGTGTGCTGGACATAGACCCCGAGGGCCGTTTCCAAAAACGTTGTAGGGGCACAAGCAGGTGTTTGTGCCCTGGAGTAAAACGAATTTAAACTTACGCTGTGGAGATCGTTGGGAATAAACGCATGCATAACAATCGTCTATCCCACACATATACCATAAGCTGCGGGCCATCCTCCGCGTAGGATTCGTTGGTTACCCCTGCTGGTTGGGCGCTTTGTGTTTTTACAACGAGAAGCGCTATGAAAAAAATGTTGATCAATGCCACGCAACCAGAAGAGTTGCGTGTCGCTATCGTCGATGGTCAACGCCTGTTTGACCTCGACATCGAAGTTACGACCAAAGAGCAAAAGAAATCCAATATCTATAAAGGTAAGATCACCCGTATCGAGCCCAGTTTAGAGGCCGCGTTTATCGATTACGGCGCGGATCGCCACGGCTTCTTGCCGCTAAAGGAAATCTCCCGCACCTATTTCAAGCAGCCTTATGAGGGCGGCGGTCGCGTCAATATCAAAGAAGTGTTGGAGGAAGGCCAGGAAGTGGTCGTCCAAGTCGATAAAGAAGAGCGCGGCACCAAGGGTGCGGCACTCACCACCTTTATCAGCTTGGCTGGTCGCTATTTGGTGTTGATGCCCAATAACCCACGCGCGGGGGGTGTGTCGCGTCGTATTGAAGGCGATGACCGCACCGAGATGCGTGAGACGATGGCAGGATTGAACCTACCTGAATCCATGGGTTTGATCGTGCGCACCGCCGGTGTCGGCAAGAGCCAAGAAGAATTGCAGTGGGATTTAGACTACCTCATGCAATTATGGGCGGCGATCGAGATCGCCGGTAAAGAAAAAGAGGCCCCGTACCTCATTTATCAAGAAAGCAATATCATCATCCGCGCGATCCGCGATTACTTACGTAAAGACATCGGCGAAATCTTGGTCGATAGCCCCAAGGTCTATCAACAAGCGTATGACTTTATGACGCAGGTGATGCCGCACAACCTGCATAAGATACGCCTATATTCCGACGATATCCCGTTGTTTACCCGCTTTCAGATTGAGAGTCAGATCGAAAGTGCGTTTCAACGCGAGGTGCAACTCCCGTCCGGCGGTTCAGTCGTTATCGACCGTACCGAGGCGATGATCTCGATAGATATCAACTCTGCGCGCGCGACGAAGGGTGGCGATATCGAAGAAACCGCGTATAACACCAACCTCGAGGCCGCCGACGAAATCGCGCGCCAATTGCGACTGCGTGACTTAGGCGGTTTGATCGTCATCGACTTCATCGATATGACGCCGGTAAAGAATCAACGCGAGGTTGAAAATCGTCTCAAAGAGGCCTTAACACAAGATCGCGCGCGCGTGCAAATCGGGCGTATCTCGCGTTTCGGCTTGCTCGAGATGTCGCGTCAACGTCTGCGCCCTTCCTTGGTCGAACACACGCAGGTCATGTGCCCGCGTTGTTCTGGCCACGGCACAATCCGCAATATCGAATCCTTGGGGCTGTCTATCTTGCGCGTGATCGAAGAAAACGCGATGAAGGAAAACACCGCCAAGATCGTCGCTAAAGTGCCGATTGATATCTCTGCATTTTTGTTAAATGAAAAACGCGTCGCGTTAACTAGCATAGAGCAGCGTCATAAGGTCGCCGTGATCGTCATCCCCACCCCGGCCTTGGATTCACCGCATTATGATGTGCAACGTTTACGCTTGACTGAGGTTTCGCAGACGGCGGAGCAACCGACAAGCTATCAATTGATAGAAACAAAGGAAATGGAACTGCCAGAAGCCAGCGGGGGTCAACCACGTCCCACCGCCGAAGTGCCGATGGTCAAATCCATTGCGCCTACCGCACCGCCCGCCCCGACGCCCCGCGCGACGGCAGTCGTAGCCAAGGGCGAAGGCGAGGTAAAGCCCAACTTTATCCAACGTGTCATCAGCAGTCTTTTTGGCGGCAATAAAACGGAACAGACCGCTGAACAGAAGGATGAAGCAAACAAGGCGTCCTCCACATCGGCCCCTACGCGTAGCGGCAGCAGCAACCGCCCTGGTCAACCACGTCCGCAACACATGCGTGGTCACCACAACCGGCGCCGCCCCCACCGTCGTGGCAACGGCCAGCAGCAAAATCGACGCGGCCCACGCCCAGACCGTGAGGCGGGCGCTCAAGGCCAAGCTCCACAAGGGCAAGCGCAAGAGAAGCGTGGCGGCGGTGAACGTAGCGGGTCTGAAGGTGGCGGTGGTGGTGGTGGTGAAACACGCACCCCGACCACCACGTTATAGGCTTCAAGCACGTTTCGTTGTCAGTAAAAAGCCCGGGGAACCGGGCTTTTTTTATAATTTATGACGGGCCCTGATTTCGCGCAGCAAGCCTTCGGACGCGGCTTCTACCAGGTCCAACACGCGCTCAAACCCCGTCGCACCACCATAGTAGGGATCAGGAACGTCACGTTCATTCAAGTGCGGCGCATATTCCAAAAATAGTTGAAGTTTGTTCAATGTCTGCGGCGTCGTGAGCCGTGTCAGATTGTGATAATTCTCACTGTCCATCGCCAGCACATAGTCAAATTCGTCAAAATCCGCCCGCTCAACGGCGCGCGCGCGGTAGATGCTCAAATCGACACCCCTGCGCAAGGCCGTCGCCTGCGAACGTTTGTCGGGGGGCTCGCCGACATGGTAGGCGTGCGTGCCCGCAGAGTCGACCAAGACCTGCGTAGCCAGTCCAGCATCCTGTACCATTTTCTCAAACACACCGTGCGCGGTCGGTGAGCGACAAATATTCCCCATACAAACAAATAGCACGCGTATTTTCTTCATCGCATCAATACCAATTATCGATCTCCAACACCACATCGCTCTGGCATCCAAAGCCCCTTGCAATT
>JAOUGF010000367.1 GCA_029857925.1 Gammaproteobacteria bacterium | reverse complement strand
GCGTTTTATAATCGTGGCGGCGACCGCCGCGACGAACCCTGCCAAGGCGGCGTGGGCGATTCATCGCAGTTCGATAGCGTGTGCACCAATATCCCACCGCCGATCACCCCGCTCGGTTTGACGGCGCTGGAGCAACAACAATTGGTAGCGTTTATCAAATCGACGACCGATCCGCGCGTACGCATCAACGCGGCGCCGTTTGATCACCCGGCGTTGACCATCCCAGATGGTCACACCGGCGATCAGACCGCGACGGTAGCCGACCCCGTCACGGGCCAAGCGACCGACGCGTTCATCGTGTTGCCTGCGGTGGGCCGCGCGGGATCGACGGCGATACCGACGTTTGACGCAGGGTTGTAATTTGTTTTGATCGTGCAAGTGATATGACCCTCGCCGGTAAATCAATCGGCGAGGGTTTTTTCTGTAAAGAGGGTGGTGTCGCTTAGATGTCCGGTGCATGTAACGCGGATATCGCGCGTCCGTAGCCCACCCCAATCACCGTAAAATAATTTTATCCGACCTTGGTATTCTTTTACGGGGTTGTTTTATTATCGCTACCTGAAATATCGCAGAAAAATGGGTGGCTATGCATAAATCCAAGGAATTTTATCGCGCCAAGATCGAGCTGGCGCAGCGTTATATCGAGCAACATACACATCAGGCGATTAGTCTGAGTGAAATCGCTGATTCCGCGTGTTTTTCTGAATACCATTTTCATCGTTTGTTTGTCGCCGTCGTGGGTGAAACGCCGAATCATTATCAAAATCGCATGCGTTTGGAAAAGGCCGCGAATAAATTATTGTTTCACCGGTCGGAGAATTTGACGGAGATCGCGCTGAGCTGCGGCTTTCAGTCGTCCTCCAGTTTCAGTCGCGCGTTCAGACAGCATTTCGGTGTCGCGCCGAGTGTCTGGCGGGGTGAAAAAAGCAAGATCGGTCAAGCCGATGTGCCCACGCGCGGTGATAATGTTGCCTATGCGGGCGCGCAACAGGATGAGGCGGTGTATGACGTAGCGTTATGTACGCTATCTGCACTGCAAATCGCCTACGTCGCGACACGCGAGGGTTATGCGGCGCAAGGTATCGCGCAGGCCTGGCGGGCATTGTTGACGTGGGCAGGGCAACGAAAATTAGTTTCGGACAAAGCCCAGTACATCAGCATTGCGTTTGATAATCCTAGTGTAACGCTGCGGAATCGGTGTCGCTACTTTGCTGGCCTGTCTGTCGATCATACCGCCGTCGATCGGGGGCGGGGATCTCCGGTCGGTTATTATTCACTTCCGGGCGGCACGTATGCCGTGTTGCGTTACGCGGGTAAGATCGCAGACATCGATCGTGCGTATCAATATCTTTATCGCGAGTGGTTACTGAACAGCGATTATCAACCCGCAGATACACCGGTATATGAAAGACTGCAAACATTGGGGCCGGATGAGGCGGGTGGTATTAAAACGGAGATCTGCCTGCCGGTGAAAAAAATTCAGTGCGTTTTTTAATAATCCTCTCAGGTCAGGAGCAGTTATGAAAAAAATCGACTTAAAAAAGATTTACAAAGATATCTATTCCGGCAAGCAACACGCCGCCATCCTTGTGGAGGTTCCCAAGCTTCGTTATCTATCGATCACCGGCCGCGGCGACCCGAATACGGCGCCCGCCTATCGACAGGCCGTCGCGACGTTGTTCACGTTATCTTACACATTAAAATTTATGTTCAAAAAAAGTGACCTACAGATCGATTATGGCGTGATGCCGTTGGAAGGGCTGTGGTGGAGTGATGATATGTCTGCGTTTTTGACCGCGAACAAGGATCGCTGGCAATGGCAGGCGATGATCCTGCAGCCAGAATTCGTGACACAACCGCACCTGGATACCGCGATCGTCGAGGCACGGAAAAAACATGCCGACATGAATTTTGCGTCGGTGATGTTGCAGGAATTCGCGGAGGGCCGTTGCGCGCAGGTGTTGCATGTGGGGCCATACGCGGACGAGGGGCCGACGATCGCGGCATTGCATGCCTACATCGAGGCGCAGGGATACCGCGTACACGGAAAACACCACGAGATCTATCTATCCCAGCCTGAGCGTACCGCGCCGGAAAAACTCAAGACGCTGATTAGGCAGCCCGTATTACCCATTTAGGTGGGGTATTGGTGACGAGGGTATACGGTCTAAATAAAAACGCCGTATATGATCGTGACCCCATCCCGACGACGCGTGCAATGAGCGATCGCCGTGCGTGAGATCCCACGCGCGGCGGTCTCTCCCTACCCCTGTTCCCGCCTATTGCTGCTATAATGCACAATATTAAATGTTTCTAAGAGGAAAGGGCGCCATGCGCATCGCCCCCTGGCAACTCTTGCTAGTCGCAGCCATGTTGAAGGCGTGCGCCACCACGCCGTTGGTCGATCCCCACGCGCGCCGTCCGCTGACGGAGGACACCATCGACGATGCAGTGCCGCGCGCCGAGCCTTTAAGCAAATACGGCAATCCCCCGTCTTATGTCGTGGAAGGTAAAACCTATCGCCCGCTACGCAACAGCCGTGACTACACCGAGCAAGGCACCGCCTCATGGTATGGCGAGGATTTTCACGGTAAACGCACCTCCAGCGGGGAACCCTATGACATGTATGCGATGACGGCCGCACATCGCGTGTTGCCGCTGCCCAGTTACGTCGAGGTCACGAATACCGACAATGGCCGTCGCGCGGTTGTCCGCGTCAATGATCGGGGCCCGTTTCGCAAGGATCGCGTGTTAGACCTTTCTTACGCCGCTGCGGTCAAACTGGGGGTCGTGGAGAACGGCACCGCGCATGTGCGGTTGCGTGCGTTGACGCCGGGCGCCGACGAAGACCCGTCGGATGCGCGCGATGATAGGTTTTTTGTGCAGGTGGGTGCGTTTTCCAGCGAACCCAACGCGCAACGCCTGCGTGACCGCCTGCTGCGCTCACCGTTAGACACGCCTGTAAACGTGTCACGTGTCGTGCATGATGAAAAGCCGTTGTTCCGCGTGCGCGTGGGTCCGGTTGCCGATCGTGAGGCGGTACGTGGTGTGGTCGCGCGCTTAGGGCGCTTAGGTATCGTCGATACCCATATAATTGTGGAATAACCTCCGAGGAGAAAGACGCTGGTGATACGGTTGTTTAAAAAACGCATAAGTTTATTCGTCTGGTTAGGGTTAATCAGCGTGATTGCGCAGGCCGCGCCGCCGCCGTTGGCGCCGTTGGCGGCCAAGGCCTATGTGTTGATGGACTTTCATACCGGCATGGTTATCGCGGCTAAGGACG
>JAOUGF010000366.1 GCA_029857925.1 Gammaproteobacteria bacterium | reverse complement strand
GTCGCAACGCACGATCATCGTGGATTCTTCGGAGAACGGGTCCATCACGGCGGTGGTGGCATCCGGCATCAACACCATGTCGGATTCATTGATACCTTTCCAACCCGAGATCGACGAGCCGTCGAACATCTTACCTTCGCGGAAGCTGTCTTCATCCACGGCATGTGACGGGAACGTCACGTGTTGCTCTTTGCCACGGGTGTCGGTAAATCTAAGGTCAACAAACTTGACGTTGTTGTCCTTCATCTTTTTTAACACGTCTTGCACGGACATTTCTCTTTCCTCCAAAAGTTAGACTCGCAGTCGGCGAGTCACCAAAACTTGATTCGGTGCCTACTAGGCAGTAACCATGCCTGAAGTGGTTTTATGTTACCGATCAGGTGGTTACCTATCCAGGGGACGATCTATACGCACCGCATTGCACCAGAATAGTGCGCTCTGTTTTCTGGGCGCACCAAAAAGGTGCGCCACAAGGTGGTCACACACCACGTCCCTATTACCCAAAACTGACCCCTACCCGCCCGATATCGGGTTCGTCACCGACCCGTTGCGCATATTGCACTATAAGAGTGCGCGCCGCTTGCTGCGTGACGGCGACGTCGAGGGGGAGTACCACGTCGATGTGAATTTTACCACTCAAATAATGCAACGTCGTGTGTTTTATGCAATCCGCCCCCGGTAAACCCGCCCAACGGGCCTGCAAACGGCCCAAAATCTCATCGCGCAACGGCAAATTATCGCAAGGGGCCTCGTTTTCGTCGTCTTCGGCGTCAATATGCACAACCACGTCGCAGACCTCGTCGATGTCTTGAACCAGCTGTTTGCGTACCGCCTCTGCGATCTGGTGGCCCTCTGACACCGACAAGCGCGCCCCGACTTGAATGTGCACATCGACGAAGGCGCTACCCGCGAGCGTGCGGGTGCGCAGGTGGTGGGCGTGTTTGACGCCGCTGATGCCGCCGATGACGCGTTGGATGTGGTCGATGCGTTCAGGCGCCAGCGCGGTGTCGGTAAGCTCGCGCAACGCCTTCCAGCCGAACTCCCACCCGGCCTTCGCGATCATCAACGCCACGCCGACGGCGGCAATCGCGTCCAAATATTCCAGTCCCGCCAGCGTGCCGCCGACGCCGATGATGACCACCACCGACGAGATCGAATCGCTGCGGTGGTGCCAGGCGTTGGCGTGTAACATCGGTGATTTGAGGGCGCGTGCGACGCGCAAGGTATAAAAATACATCACCTCTTTCATGCCCACCGCCACGACGGCGATGATCAGTGTCAACGCGTCGGGTTCGAGCAGCGCGTCGGGATGAAAGAGACGACTTCCCGCGTCGATGAAAATGCCCACACCGATGGCCAGCAGTAGCAGGCTCAACGCAACGGTGGCGACGGTTTCGATGCGGCCGTGGCCGTAAGGATGGTCTTCATCGGCGGCGCGATGGGTGTGGCGCGCCGCCCACAGTACGACGAAATCGCCGACCAGGTCCGTCAGCGAGTGAACGCCGTCGGCAACCAACGATTGCGAGTGACCGACCACCCCGCCGACCAGCTTGGCGATGGTCAATATCACATTGGTGGCGCCGCCGATGACGGTGATGCGCCGCGTCTCGCGATAACGCAACGCGTGGTCGATGCCGTCGGGGCCTAGACTGTCGTTCGGGCTAGTTTGCACTTGCTCCCACCTGCACGGTAATGATCCATTCGTGACCTTGCTGGCGTGATTCTAGAACATGATGGCCGTGGATGCGACACCAGGCTGGGATATCGTGCAGCGCGCCGGGGTCGGTGCAGATGACCTCCAACGTGTCGCCAGCGGCCAAGCCTTGCACCTTATTTTGGGTGCGGATAACCGGCATCGGGCACAGTATACGGCGCGCATCGAGTTGGTGGTGGCTCATACATACCACTCGGCAGGGATCTGTTCGGCGGGTCGCGGTGTGACCGTCAGCGTGCGCGATACGCCCAACGTGTCCGTCACCTGCACATCGACTTGGGCGGCATCGCGGCCTTGCGAAAAACGCGCGACCAGGCCTGCGGCGAGTAATACGTCGTCGTCACTGAGCGCGCCGCCGTCGGCCAGCACCAACGGGCCGGGGCAGGATACCGTTTGAAAATGCATGAATTGGTGACGATAACCCTCCATAAAGCGGTTTTCACCCTCTTCGCGACCGACGATCAGCTTAAAATGCGGGCGCGGGCGCAGGTGGCGTCCCACCTTGAGCAGCATCAAGTCGTCGAAATCGTATTCGCGCGTACCGCGACCCGTCCACAAATCGACGAGTTTTTTGGAATAGCTGACATCGGTGAGGAAGCAACACCCGCCCGCTGGTTGCGAATATTCGGTGATGCCGAACTGTGCGGCCAGCGCCATTTGCGGCTTGCGTGTGCGGCCGCTGAAATCGTGCAGGCGTTCGCGGTCCACCCAACCCTCGCGCTCGGGCAACGTCGGCGGCAATAATTTTGCGCATAACGGGCGCAATAGACGATCCAACGCGCCGGATTCGCGCGCGACCACCGGCATGGTGTCCTTGCGCTGCGACATCGGGCGTTGACCGATCACCTCGCCGGTGATGATGAAATCGAAGCTGTGCGCCAACATCCATTCATAGGCCTTTTTGACCATAAAGCCCTTGCAGTCCAGACAGGGATTCATGTTCGAGCCGTAGCCGTGTTTGGGGTTCAGCAACACGTCTTTGTATTCGTCAACGACATCGACGATGTGGAGCTTGATGCCGATCTGTTCGGCGACCCACAACGCGTTATTGCGCTTGGGTTTTTCTTGGTCTTTTTTGCGTATCGCGTGGGTGTGGCCCTCGACGCAAAAACCGGTGAAAAAATTGATGCCTTCGACATGGATGCCTTGCGCCAGCAGCGTCTTGGCGGCCAACATCGAGTCGAGCCCGCCGGAAATCAGCGCAACGGCCTTGCGTGGTGTGGACATAGGAAATAAACGACCGGGGATAACTTAGGGGGAGTTATTTTAACATAAATCGCGCAGTTTGCGGTTTGGCTGCCGCATCGTCTAGTGGCGCATGTTCGCGGCGCAGACGGGTGTGCCGGATGTCGCCTGCCGCAACTCATCCAACGCCCGCATGCTGCCGGTGTCCTGCCACAGTTCTAAGGCTTGCAGCGGTGTCAACACCGCCACCGCGCCGCCTTGGGTGCGCATCGCTTGCAACACGTCCATCATCGGCACGAAGGTGTCGGCGACATTTTGATATAACGCATACTGGGGTGCGACACGGCCGTTGGCGGCCAACTGCGAAAACGCACTGCGTCCGAGCT
>JAOUGF010000365.1 GCA_029857925.1 Gammaproteobacteria bacterium | reverse complement strand
CCAAGGGTGCGCCCGCGAGTATGAACAAAAAACTCGGCAAAAACGTAAAAAACGTCGCGACACATGCCCCTGCGACACCTGCTAACCACAGCATATCAGGCCCAAAAATCGCTTTAGTCCAACTCCCGACAAAGCCGACAAACGCGACCACCATAATTAATGGACCCGGCGTTGTTTCACCCAATGCCAAGCCGTCGATCATTTGTGCGCCGGTCAACCAACCGTAAATCTCCACACCGCCCTGATAGACATAGGGCAGCACTGCATACGCGCCGCCAAAGGTGACTAAGGCCGCCTTCGTGAAAAATTCACCCATTTGATGCAATGTCGCGTCGGAAATCATCCACATCGCCAGCGCCCATAGCGTTAAAAACACAAACACCAATTTTGCGAGCTGCAGATGATGATATTTGGCATGTGCGGGAGAAGGTGTATCGTCGTCGATCAGTGCGGGGCCGAATTTCTTTTTACTCGCACCATGACCCCCACCCAGGGTGAATTTGTCCGGCGCTACACGACCGCCGACATAACCCAGGATACCCGCCGTTAAGACGATATAGGGAAACGGAATTTTCAATGCGAAGATCGCCACAAAAGAGATCGTCGCAAACGCCCACAGTAGCCGGTTTTTTAGCGCACGTGTACCGATGCGCCACGCCGCAAACATCACAATTGCGACGACTGCGGGTTTGATACCGTTAAACACACCTTGTACAAAGGTAAGATCGCCAAACGCAAGATAGACATAAGTCAGCGCCGACAAAATAAACAATGACGGTAAAACAAATAGGGTACCCGCGACGATGCCGCCGCGCGTGCCGTGTAATAACCAGCCGATGTATATCGCAAGTTGTTGTGCCTCCGGCCCCGGCAGCACCATGCAATAATTCAGCGCATGCAGAAAGCGCCGCTCAGATATCCATCGGCGCCTTTCCACCAGTTCCTGATGCATAATTGAAATCTGCCCCGCCGGACCGCCGAAGCTGATGAAACCAAGCTTCAACCAATACAGAAATGCCTGCCAGAAACTCGGATGGGCGGGGCGTTCTAACAGCAGATCAGGATTATTCACTCGGTTTCTCCCTGTAGTATTGCATCAGCCAATCGAAGACCTTGGATGCCTGCGCAAGCAGTGCGTCATCCTCCAGCACCGTAGCGCGTAGACCGCTGAGTGTAGCCTCCACCCCCGGCGCCTCCGCGATCGGCAATCCACCGGCGTCCAAACAGTGCACCAATTCACCTAGGCGCACTAACGCCGCGTCGTCGTCCAGCCCGAAACTGGTGAGCAGAACCTCAAAACTCACTTTGGTTCCGACGTGGCTAAACGTCGCACCATCAAAGTCAAATCCTAGCCATTCCGCGCGACACTCTGAAATCGACGATAACCAAATGATTTTCGCGTCACGGTCGATATATTTTTTAATCAACCACGCACATGCCAGCCTATCGACCCACGGCCGCGCGCGCGTGACCCACGTGCGCCCGCGATAGTCCTCGCGATGCAAACGAGGAATTTCCGCGAATATCGTTGTCGGTTCATCGGGTGATAAAAGGCGTGAGACCGCGGCACGCAGCGCGTCGAGCTGCCCTAGCACTTGACGTTGCGCCTCACCGGCATAAAAGTCCAATTTCACGACTTGTTCAAAACGACGCGTCAAGCCAACGACTTGCCGCCCGATACTCGCACCGTCCATGCTTGTTAGCGATTTCAAAAGTACACGCGCCTCTTCACTGATCGCGGCATAATCCTCACTGCGATCAAATAATGCACGCAACACCGCCTCTTGGGAATTTACACTCCCAGACAGGCAGTAAATTTCGGCACTCCCCCCTACCTCTTGTGCCTCGATCGCTATCGCATTCAGCGCCGCCGCGTGTTCAGGGGCGTCAGGCAACAAATAAACACCGTCGCGCAGGGTGGCACAACCCTGCGCCTTGAGGGCACGCCAAACACGCATACGCCCCGTCGCGGCCTTGGTAGGTAGGCTGACAAAAAGGGCTAAAAAACTCATTATTTAGCATCCAGGTGTTGACATGCAGCATAGTATACAACTATGTTATATATATTACTAGCATGATGTATACCTTTATACTGTAAGGTTTTGGTGTTAGATGGCTTCCATTCAATTCAAGGGTGATATTGTAGTCGACACACAATTGCCGGCTTGCTGTACTTGCACTTTAATCACTCGTTTTTTAACCTAGGAGAACCGCTTGAAATTGTTTTTACGATTCGTGTTTGTAATGTATGCGCTTCCGATCGGTGTTGCCACGGCCGCAGACAAACTGGAACTTCAAAAGGCCGCGGACAACGTCTACGCGATCGTAGGTGAACTGGATAACCGCACACCTGAAAATCTCGGCAGCAACGCGACGTTTGGTTTTGTCGTCACCACCGAGGGCGTGGTGCTAATCGATGTCGGAGCGACATACCAAGGTGCGCAGCGCATACACGCGGTGATCAAGCAAGTCACTGACAAGCCCATTAAGGTGGTCATCAATACCGGCGGGCAGGACCACCGCTGGCTAGGAAATGACTATTTTAAAAAGCTCGGTGCAAAAATAATCGCGCAAAAACTCGCTGTGGAAGATCACAAGGCGCGTAAACGCGATCAGTTTTTCACGCTGAATAATTTGGTGGGCGCGGGTCTAGAAGGTACAAACGAGGTCTACGCGGATGAAATATTCGACAAAGAGTTAAAGTTTTCCTTGGGCGGTACCGCGATCGAGTTGCATTACGCCGGACAGGCGCACACCCCCGGGGATGCATTCGTGTGGTTACCTAAGGAGCGGATAGTCTTTTCCGGGGATATTATCTATGTTGAACGCATGGCGGCGATCATCGACGTAAGCAAGAGCAACACATGGTTGCAGGCATTTGAAGCGATCGCCGCGCTGGACCCCAAGATCATCGTTCCCGGCCATGGCCACGTCACCACACTTGAGACAGCCAAAAAAGACACGTACGATTATCTAAAATTTTTGCGCGAAGGTGTGACGGCATTTATGAAACAGGGGGGTAACGCGGCGGATATCGGCAAGGTGGATCAAGCGCGCTTTAGTTATTTAAGAGGTTATGACATACTCAAGGGCCGCAACGCGTTGAAGGTTTTTACGGACTTGGAATGGGAATAGATTTTTTTCAAAAATGTTGACGTCTATTATGCACATTGTAAAGCATGCGAAAAATGCGGCGGTGATGCTGCGAATCTAGTATGTCCAGTACAGTAGGGGGGACACATGCAAATCTGGGTAGACGCGGACGCATGTCCTAAGGTCATCAAAGAAG
>JAOUGF010000012.1 GCA_029857925.1 Gammaproteobacteria bacterium | reverse complement strand
GGAACTTGGAACAATCCTTATCCCGCGACGGCGCGCGGACAGAATATTTTATATTCGTCTTTTGAAGAACGCCCCAAACATTTGGACCCGGCGCGCTCGTATTCGTCGGCGGAATACGCGTTTATCGGCCAAATCTATACCCCTTTGCTGCAGTATCATTATTTGCAACGCCCTTATGCATTAGAACCGTTGGGTGCCGCGAATATGCCACTGGCGCGGTTTTTTGACATACGCGGACGCGAATTAGGCGCCGATGCGCCTGCCGCGCGTATCGCGACCAGTGTCTATGACATCAAGATACGTCCTGGTATGCGTTATCAGCCGCACCCCGCGTTGGCGCGCGACGCGGTCGGAAACTATCTCTATCATCACTTGGATGCTGGGCAGATTGCCGCAGTACAGACGCTAAATGATTTTGCCCAAACCGGCACGCGCGAGGTGCATGCCCAGGATTACGCCTATGAAATAAAACGGCTCGCGCATCCCGCCATTCAGTCGCCGGTACTGAGTGTCATGGCGGATAATATCGTCGGCATGAAAGAATTTGCGGCGGCATTGCAAGCCGTCGCGGAGGCGCAACGTAAGCGCGGCGAAAAGGTGAAGATAGATTTGCGCGCCCACACGCTGCAGGGCGTCGAAACCCCGGACGACTACACGTTGCGCATCACGCTGAAGGGTAAATATCCGCAACTCCTTTATTGGCTCGCGATGCCGTTCTTTTCGCCTATCCCGTGGGAGGCCGACACCTTTTATGCGCAACCTGGGTTGAATGAAAAAAATATTAATTTTGATTGGTGGCCGTTAGGCTCCGGCGCCTATATGCTCAGTGAGAACAATCCGAACCGGCAGATGATTTTGTCCCGCAACCCCAACTATTTCGGCGCCACCTATCCCAGCGTGGGCGCGCCCGGAGATGCCGAGGCCGGACTGCTCGCGGACGCGGGGAAACCCTTGCCGTTTATTGACCAAGCGATCTATTCTTTGGAAAAAGAAAGCATCCCCTATTGGAATAAATTTTTACAGGGCTATTATGATACCTCGGGTATCAGTTCCGAGAGTTTTGATCAAGCGGTGCGCATGGGTGGGCAGGGTGAACTGGGCTTGACGGAGGAGATGCAGCGGCAGGGCATACGCTTGGTGACTGCGATTGCGTCATCGACCAGTTATATGGGATTTAATATGCGAGACCCGGTGGTCGGCGGCGACGGCGAGCGCGCGCGCAAACTGCGCCGCGCCATCGCGATCGCGGTCGATTACGAAGAATTTATCGCGATTTTTCGTAACGGTCGCGGCATCGCCGCGCATGGCGCGGTGCCGCCGGGCATCTTCGGTTATCGTGAAGGCCGCGACGGGATGAACCCCTATGTCTATGATTGGGTGGGCGGCAAGGCGAAGCGCAAGCCGATTGAAGACGCACGACGGCTGTTGGCGGAGGCGGGTTACGCGAACGGCATCGATCAGGCGACGAATCAACCCTTGACCCTGTATTTTGACGTGACGGGTGAAGGGCCTGACGACTTGGCGCGTTTCGCGTGGTTCCGCAAACAGTTCGAGAAATTGGCGGTGCAACTGGTGTTTCGCAATACCTCGTACAATCGCTTTCAAGAAAAAATGCGCAAAGGCAATGCGCAAATATTTATGTGGGGTTGGAACGCCGATTATCCTGACCCGGAGAATTTTTTCTTTTTATTATACGGCCCCAACGGCAAAGTCGAGCATGACGGCGAAAACGCCGCCAATTATCACAATGCGCAATTCGATGCGTTATTCGATCAAATGAAAAACATGGACAATGGACCGGCGCGCCAGGCGTTGATCGACCGTATGAACGACGTATTGCGCGCGGACGGCCCGTGGTTGTGGGGGTTCCACCCCAAAGAATTTGCATTGTCGCACCAATGGTACTATAACGTGAAGCCGAACTTGATGGCGCATAACACGCTGCAATATAAACGCATCGACGCGGCGGCGCGTGACCGCGCGCGCGCGGCGTGGAATCCACCGATCGTTTGGCCGCTAGGTATGGTGGCGGTGTTGCTTGTGTTAGTGATAATACCCGCCGTCTTTGTGTATCAACGTCGGCAGCGGCAGGCGCCGCGCAGTGTCGGAGACCCGCATGGCTAAGCGATCATGTTGACCTACATCGTCAGACGCGTGTTGTACGCGATCCCGATCCTCATCGGGGTGAATTTGTTGACGTTCATATTATTTTTTGTGGTGAACACGCCCGATGACATGGCGCGTTTACACCTCGGGGGGAAGCGTGTTTCCCCGGAGATGGTCGCGCAGTGGAAGGCGGAGCGTGGTTACGATAAGCCGATGGTGTATAACGCGCAGGCGGCGGGTATAAACAAACTGACAGACACCATTTTTTATGTGAATTCGGTCAGATTATTCGCGTTCCAGTTCGGGTCTTCCGATGACGGGCGCGACATAGTGCAAGATATCGGTCAACGGATGTGGCCCAGCCTCGCCATCGCAGTACCGGCCTTTGTATTTGGGCTGATGGTGAATATCAGCTTCGCGCTGTTGCTCGCATTTTTTCGTGCAACCTACGTCGATACATTGGGTACGGTATTGTGCGTCGTGATGATGTCGGTTTCCGGGTTGTTTTATATAATCGCCGGTCAATATATGCTGAGTAAATTGTTGCGACTCGTACCGATTTCCGGCTACGACACGGGGTGGGAGGCGATAAAATTTATTTTGTTACCGGTGGCGATTGGCGTAGTGAGCGGAATCGGCTCCGGAGTGCGTTGGTATCGCACATTGTTTTTAGAAGAAATGAATAAGGATTATGTGCGCACTGCGCGGGCAAAAGGCTTGTCCGAATACCTGGTTTTATTCCGTCACATCTTAAAAAATGGCATGATTCCTATCTTGACAGGGGCCGTGGTGGTGATCCCATTGTTGTTTATGGGTGCGTTGATAACGGAATCTTTTTTCGGCATACCGGGGCTGGGTAGCTACACGATAGACGCGATAAATTCGCAAGATTTCGCCATTGTGCGCGCGATGGTATTTTTGGGTTCACTAATGTATATTTTGGGCTTAATCCTGACCGACATCTCCTACACGCTGGTCGATCCGCGGATTAGATTGCAATGACCCGTTGGCCGCTAGGGATCACGCCACATAACGTCACTATCGCCGCCTGGTCGCTGGCGCCGGTGGCGCTCTATTTTTCTTGTGTCGCGTTCTATCATTTAAAGCCGGTGTGGTTGTGGACGGATTTTTTGGTGTATGTGCTGATCGCATCAATGACGGCGTTTTTTGTTGCGGCGAGGCGTCGCGCGCATTTGCGTGAACCGTTAACGCGCATCATTCAAAACCGTACCGCGATGGTGTGTCTGGTGGTATTGGCGGCGTTTACCGCCATCGGCGTGCTCGATTCCGTGCATTTTCGCCAGCCCGCTGCGGGCGCCGCTGCGGCGGGCCAAACAGATCGTTATGCACCCGAGGTTACCAGTGTGTTGGATGCCTTGATGGGGCCGCAGCACATGCAGATGGAGACGACATATTCCGCGCCACTGAGCCTTGTGCAGTATGAAAAATCGACCGTCGAGCGCGCGGACGGCGTGCATGAGCGCGTCTTTCCGCGTCTGAAATTCGCGGGTGTAGGGGTCGCGGCGGGCGATGCCCATACGCGTGATATCGTGCGACGCGTCGTCGTCGGCGCACTGTCCGGTTTATTGGCGACGGCGGCCGTCGCCGCGCTATTCCTCGCGTGGTATGCATACACGCAGGCATCACCGGTACGCGCAACGTTCCGGCGGGTGTTACGAGGGGAAGGGGATGTGCCGTGGCGCGCGATGTGGGTCACGTTGTTGGCGCTATGCATGATCGTAGGCGTGGTGGTCGCGCTGGCCGACGGCTATCACGTTTTCGGTACCGATAAAGTCGGTAAGGACGTGTTATACAAATCCGTAAAGAGTATACGTACCGGCCTGATTATCGGCACGTTGACGACACTGGTGATGTTGCCGTTCGCAGTGCTGTTAGGCATTTTGGCCGGATATTTGCGCGGTTGGGTGGATGACGTGATTCAATATGTGTACACCACGTTGAGCTCCATACCCGGTGTATTGCTCATCGCGGCGTCGGTATTGATGCTGCAAACCTATATCCATATTCACCCGGAATTGTTTCCGACCGAGGCCGAGCGTGCGGATTTGCGTTTGTTATTCCTGTGTATCATTTTGGGCATTACCAGTTGGACGGGTCTATGCCGTTTGATACGCGGCGAAACGATGAAGTTATGCGAGGCGGATTTTTTGCTGGCGGCGCGCGGCTTCGGCGCGCATCCCCTTGCCATCATGTTACGGCACATTTTACCGAATGTGATGCACATCGTGTTGATCTCCGTCGTGTTGGATTTCAGCGGCCTGGTGCTGGCGGAGGCGGTGTTGTCCTATGTCGGTGTGGGCGTAGACCCGTCAACCTACAGTTGGGGCAATATGATTAATGCCGCGCGATTGGAAATGGCGCGTGAACCGATGGTGTGGTGGCCGCTGCTGTCCGCGTTTGTGTTTATGTTTGTGTTGGTGCTCGCGGCGAATCTGTTTGCCGATGTCGTGCGCGACGCATTCGACCCACGCCTGAAGAGACGTTGAAGTCTATGAGTGAAATCGTGTTATCGGTGAATGAACTGCGCACCTGGTACGACAGCGCGCGCGGCCCCGTGCCGGTGCTGGACGGCGTTTCATTTGACGTGCAACGCGGCGAGACGTTTGTGTTGTTGGGCGAGTCGGGGTGCGGTAAGTCGATGACTGCGCTGTCCATCATGCGGTTATTACCGACGCAATTTCAAAATAATATTTCCGGTAGCGTAAATTTTGACGGTATAGACCTGTTGCGGTTACCGGAGGTTGCGATGCGGCGCATGCGTGGGCGGCGCATCGCGATGATCTTTCAGGAACCGATGACCTCGCTGAATCCGGTGTTGACCGTCGGCGCGCAGATCATGGAGGTGCTGGTACAACATTCGTCGCTGCGCGGCGCAAGTGCGCGCGCAGAGGCGGTGCGTTTGTTGGATGCGGCCGGGCTCCCGGCCGCCCAACAGCGTCTGGACGAATATCCGCATCAATTGTCTGGCGGCATGAAACAGCGTGTGATGATCGCGATTGCGTTGGCGGGCAAACCTGATCTATTGATCGCGGATGAACCCACGACGGCGTTGGATGTGACGATACAGGCGCAGGTGTTGGATTTATTGAAATCCCTGCAAAAAGATTTCGGTATGGCGATGTTGATGATTACGCACGATCTCGGCGTGGTCGCGCAAATGGCCGATCACGTCGCCGTCATGTACGCCGGGGAGGTGGTGGAACAGGCGGCGCGCGCGGACTTTTTTAAATCACCGCAACATCCCTACAGTCAACGCTTGTTTGAGGCCTTGCCCGCACTGGGTAAACGCGGGCGCGAACTGAGTGTTATCCCTGGCACCGTACCTTTGTTGGATCAGGCATTTAACGGCTGTCGGTTCGCACCACGTTGCCATCGCGCGTGGGAGGCCTGTGAACAGCACGCCCCGGCGTGGGTGACGTTACCTGCCGGGCGGGGATTGCGGTGTTTATTGGCGGACAACACCTGGTCGGCACACGCGCCCGCGGCACCGCCAGCGCCGCCTGTCGTTGTGCATGATGCGCCCACGCATACATCAGGGGACGCTGATTTGCTGGTGGTGCGGGAGCTCAAGGTACATTTTCCGATACTAAAAGGGCTGCTTAAACGCGCGGCGGGTTATGTGTATGCAGTGGATGGCGTTTCATTTTCGATCGCATCCGGCAAGACGTTGGCCTTGGTCGGGGAATCGGGTTGCGGCAAGACCACCGTCGGAAAGGCGATCCTGCAATTGTTGAGTCCGGTGCAAGGACAGGTCAATTTTGCTGGCATCGCGTTAAACGGACTGCGTGGCGAATCCTTGCGCAAGCGGCGGCGCGAATTTCAAATCATCTTTCAAGATCCGTTTTCGTCGATGAACCCGCGTATGATGGTCGGCGATATCATCGCCGAAGGCATGCGTGCGCAAGGCGTGGAAAAAGACCAACAAAAGCGCGGTGCGCGCATCGATCAACTTTTAGAACACGTAGGCCTGCGCTCGGACGCTAAAACGCGTTACCCGCACGAGTTTTCCGGCGGACAGCGGCAGCGCATTTGTATCGCGCGGGCGCTTGCGGTCGAACCTAAATTGATCGTATGCGACGAACCCACCAGTGCGTTGGACGTGTCCGTGCAAGCGCAGATTTTGAATTTGTTGAAACAGTTGCAAGGTCAACACGGTCTCTCCTATTTGTTTATTACGCACAACATCAGCGTCGTCGCCTATCTTGCGCATGAGGTGGCGGTGATGTATCTCGGGCGTATTGTTGAGCACGGGCCGGTGGAGCAGATCCTGAGCGCGCCGCGCCATCCTTATACACAGGCCCTGTTGTCTGCGGTGCCCACGCTGGATCAGGATATCAAGCGGGTCGTGTTGCGTTTAGACGGTGACCCTCCCTCGCCGATTAATCCCCCTCAAGGCTGTCATTTTCATTTGCGTTGCCCGCACGTGCACGCGCCCTGTCGTGAACGCTATCCGGATGCGACAACGTTCGGCGCCAGTACTGTGCGATGTTTTTTATACAACGACGCGCCCGCATCGGCGTAACAAGGCGCCGCTCGCGCGCGTTGATTATTCAAATTCGGGGTAAACAGCATGACGATGAAGTGTTCGGTGTTTGTCGCCACCAGTCTGGACGGTTTTATCGCGCGCAAAGACGGCGGCCTGGATTGGTTGTCCGGCGATCACGCGCCAGGGGGCGAAGACTATGGATACCGGGAATTTATGGCGACCGTGGACACTTTGGTCATGGGGCGCAATACCTACGAACAGGTTTCCACGTTTAACGAATGGCCGTACGACGGAAAACAGGTCATCGTGTTGAGTCACGCGTTTCCCAACGCACCGTTGCAACTGCGGGAACTCACGGAAGGCATTGCGTGTCCTCCGCAAGAATTGTTGGATTATCTAGCCGCGCGCGGCGACAAACATCTTTATATCGACGGCGGCAAGACCATCCAGGGTTTTTTGCGTGCGGGGTTGATACACGAGATGACCATCACGCGTATCCCTATCCTGTTAGGCGGCGGTATTCCGTTGTTTGGTGCGTTGGATCAAGACGTTAGAATGTTGCACCTATACACGCGCGCCTATGAAAACGGCTTTGTGCAAAGCCGCTATCAATTGATGGGAGTGGCTTAGTCAAGTGGTAAAATATACATTCAGTTCACTGACGAATTTGTGTGTATGCACTTGGTTATTACGTCAGTTGTGCTAAGCTTAGTTACGAAGTAAACGCATGGCGTGTGCGATGTGACAGACATCGCGCGCAATATGTAGAAGGCGTGACGTTTAAATTAATGACGCGCGACCGGGTGGTAGTCGCTGATCAATGTGCGCTGTGGGGGTGTGCTTGATCGGTGTGAGGTACCGGGGCCGAAACGGCCCTGCGTGGGACGGGGTATATAAAATTAGACGCGAGGAGTAGATGATGTCGCAAGATATCAGGCTGTGTTTTGTCGGCGATTCTTTCGTTGCGGGTGTGGGCGACGAGACGATGTTAGGTTGGGCGGGGCGTTTGTGCGCGGATATCGATCAAACGTGTTTGAAGATCACCTATTACAATCTGGGCGTGCGTCGCAACACCAGTCGCGATGTATTGGCGCGCTGGGAAGCGGAGTGTACGCCGCGTTTTCCTGACGGCAAAGACGCGCGTGTGATTTTTTCGTGTGGTGTGAATGATAGTGTGTGGGAGGACGGCGCGCCGCGTGTGGATATCGACGAATCCTGCGCCAATATGCGTCGCCTGCTGATCGATGCGAAAAAAAAATACCGCGTGTTATTGGTGGGGCCGCCTGCCGTGGAAGACCAGGAACAAAACCTACGCATTAGCGATCTCTCGGCCGCCTTCGGCTATGAGGCCGCCACGTTGAATGTGCCCTATATCGAAATTTTTCCCGTGCTGGTTGAAGATACCGCATATCTGGCGGAGATTGCGGCGGGTGACGGCGCGCACCCCGGCAGTGCGGGTTATGCCAAAATCGCGCAAGTGATAAAGGACTCACGCCTATGGTGGTTTCATCGCACGCGCGGCAGCGACTAGGCTGGTTGTGCTGTAGCCGTGTACACCACACGCCCGTTGAGTAAGGTGTGCGTCACCTGGCCGCGTAAATCCCAGTGAAAAAACGGCGTGTTGCGACCGTGGCTGAGCATCTGATCCTGGTCCGCGAGACGCCATTCACGCTGCGGATCAAAAATGCAGACATCTGCGTCTGCGCCTACGCTCAAACTGCCGCTAGAGACGCCTAGGATGCGCGCAGGGCGCACGGTGAGACTGGCCAGGGCTTCGAGCAGGGTGCACACGCCGTCATCCACGAGACGCAATGTAAGCGGCAACAGGCTTTCCAAACCGGCGATGCCGGGTTCCGTCTCGGCATAGGGTCCTGCCTTGGCATCCGGTTCGTGCGGCTGATGTGCGGAGCACACCGCCACGCCGCGCAAGATCGCGCGACGCAAGCCATCGCGATCGCGTTGCGTGCGCAACGGCGGGCGCACATGACACAGCGCGTTGTAGTCACCGATATCCATTTCGGTGAGATGCAGATGGTGGATGCTGACGTCGGCGGTGACCGGCAAGCCCCGTGCCTGCGCCGCCAACACCATGTCCATACCGCGTGCGGTGGAGAGCTGGCAAAAATGCGCGCGCGCGCCGGTTTCTTCCACCAATGCGAGATCGCGGGCGACGGCGATAGTCTCCGCAATCTCCGGGATGCCGCCCAGACCGAGGCGCGTACTGATCGCGCCTTCATGCGCGCAACCCCCGGCGTGGAGATAGGGATCTTCTGCGTGCAGAAAAACAGGCAAATCAAACGTCGCGGCGTATTCCATTGCGCGACGCATCACCAAGGTGTTGGTGATCGGCCGCCACGCATTGCTGACGCCGACGCAACCGACGTCCAGCAACGCCTTCATCTCGGCGATCAGCGTGCCTTCCAGGCCCTTGGTCAGCGCGCCCAACGTCAACACCTTTGCATAACCCGCGGTCAACGCGCGCTCATAAATCAATTCCGCAACGGCCGGGGTGTCCACCACCGGCAGGGTATCCGGCGGGCAGCACAACGAGGTGATCCCCGCAGCGGCGGCGGCGCGTGTCTCACTTAGAATTGTGCCTTTGTGTTCGTTGCCGGGCTCACGCAAACGCGCCTGCATGTCGATCAAGCCGGGGCACACGATGTGCCCTCGGGCGTTTATGACGCGATCGCTGTTAAATCCTTTGGGTGCGTCGCCAACGGCGAGTATGCGTCCATCGGCGATGTAGACATCGCGTTGCGCGTCCACGTCATTGGCGGGGTCGAGCACACGGCCCCCTTGGATATGGATACGCATTACGCCTCTCCTTGCGTGGCATAGCTGCCCATCGTCAGCGCCATCACCGCCATGCGTACCGCGATACCGTTGGTGACTTGTTCCAAAATAACCGACTGCGGACCGTCGGCGACGGCGGAATCGATTTCCACACCGCGATTGATCGGACCGGGGTGCATCACGATGGCATTGGGTTTGGCATAGGCCAGGCGTTCCGGGGTCAAACCATAGACTTGAAAGTATTCGTGTTCGCTGGGGATAAACGCGCCGTGCATGCGTTCGCGTTGCAAGCGCAACATGATGATGACATCGACGTCACGCAGACCGGATTGCATATCGTGGTAGACGTGGACGCCCATTTGTTCGATGCCTTTGGGGATCAGCGTCTTCGGGCCGATCACCCGCACTTCGTTGACTTGCAATGTGGTCAGCGCATGGATTTGCGAGCGTGCGACGCGCGAATGCAATAAATCGCCGACGATCGCGACATTCAGCGGCGCGAATTCCCCGAAATGGCGACGGATCGTGAACATGTCCAACATCGCCTGCGTCGGATGCGCGTGACGGCCGTCGCCTGCGTTGATCACGCTGACATGCGGCGCGACTTGCTGCGCGATAAAATGTGCGGCGCCGCTTTCGTCGTGGCGCACGACGAACATATCGGTCTGCATGGCCTCCAGATTGCGCAGCGTGTCCAACAACGACTCGCCCTTGCTCGCGGACGAGGTGCTGATATTAAAATTGATCACGTCGGCGGACAGGCGCTTGGCCGCGACTTCAAACGTGGTGCGCGTGCGCGTGCTGGATTCGAAAAACAAATTGACGATGGTCTTGCCGCGCAGCAGCGGTACTTTTTTTACCGCTTGATTGCCGACACCGGCAAAGCCTTCCGCGGTGTCCAAGATCGACAACAGGATCGCGCGCGGCAGGCCTTCAATCGCGATAAAATGCCGCAGGCGGCCATCTTTTGTGAGTTGCAGGCGACGATGATGATTCATGTGCGGCTTAGCTGTGGGTGATCTCTAATGTGAGGGGTTGCGGGCCGTTGAGTTTGATTTGCTCCCCGGCGGACAGTGCGATGTGCAGGCCGACGATATCGGCTTGGATAGGGAGTTCGCGACCACCGCGATCGACCAAGGTCACCAATGTGACCGATGCCGGACGGCCGTAATCAAAAATTTCGTTTAATGCGGCGCGCACCGTGCGCCCCGTATACAACACGTCATCGACCAAAATGATGTCGCGATCCACCACGCGTTCTTGCAATTGCGTGGGCGTGACCATCGGGTGCACGCCGATGCGCGTAAAATCGTCGCGATAAAAATTGATGTTTAACGTGCCCAGCAATGAAGGGAGTTGCAATGCCTGGTGCAGCTGTTGCGCGACCCACACACCGCCGGTTTGAATGCCGATCATAAACGGGTCTTGAATCGCCAGCGCCGCCAAACGTTCGCGCAATTGGTGTCCCATGCGCGTGATCACCTCGGTGACCGGGGGGAGCGGGGCGGTGCGTGCAGTGGTCATGACCGATCCAAGCCGATAAGATGCGTTATTGTACACCGTTTGCGGTGGCTTGCGCAGTGCTGTCCAGCCAGGATTGCAGAATGATTTGCGCGGCCACCGCATCGAGGGTGTTGGTGTGGCGCGGTACGTGATAATTTTTACCCGCGTCTTTCGCCAACCGGGTGGTGTAACGCTCATCCTGCCAATACACCTGCACGCCGTAGCGGCCGTGCAGCCGCCTGCCAAAACGGCGTGCGGCACGCGTTTCTTCCTGCTCGCCGCCGTCTTCGGTCAGCGGCAGGCCGACGATCACCGCGATGGGTCGCCATTGCTGCAGCAACGCGGTCAGTGCATCCCAATTGACGCCGCCACCCGAGGGATTATTGATTGTGGTGACGGGGTTTGCGACGCGGGTGACGGTGGACGCCGCCGCCACGCCGATATGCCGTAGACTGAAATCGAGGCCCAGCAAGGTGCCTTCCGCACGCTTGGTGGGCGGACTAGGCGTGGCCGACATCCGAAGAAATGCTATTGATGTCGATACCGAGCAGGCGTGCCGCCTCTTCCCAACGGCGTTCGATGGGTACATCAAAAATCAATCGTGGATCGGCGGGCAGGCTTAGCCAGGAATTGTCGGTGATTTCTTTTTCCAATTGGCCAGGCCCCCAACCCGCATACCCCAACGCGATAAACGTGCGTTTGGGGCCTTCATCGCGGGTCAGTGCCTCGATGATGTCGCGCGAGGACGTGACGCCTAATTCCTCTGCGACAGTGAGGGTGGATGACCAGGTGCCTATCGGTTGATGCACGACAAAACCGCGTTCACGTTCGACGGGGCCGCCGAAAAAAACCGCTTGTTGCATCAAGTTTTGATTTTCGGTGGTCAAGCCGAGTTGTTCGAACACCTCGCCCAACGTAATCTCCGGCATCGGGCGATTGATCACGATGCCCATCGCGCCGTTCTCATTGTGTTCGCACACAAATGTCACCCCATGAAAAAAATTCGGGTCGCGCAAATGCGGCATCGCAATTAAAAAATGGTTACTCATAAAAGAGGAATCGGACTGCACAGGAGGTGCGACAGTCGGAACTTCTTCCTTAGTGTTTGATTTACGCAATCCAATCTCACTTGTGTGATTAATTCGCTGGTTTAATTTGACACCAGGCCGCCGTTTACAAAGCGCCATGTGCGGGTAATATGCAAGAAGTCGGCCTCCTTGCGGACATCCTCCGGGAACGCCGCAAAGGGTGCGGATTTGTGTACGATACGCTTCGCGGCGTCGTCCAAAATCTGTTGGCCGGAGCTGCGTAAAACCTGTACTTCGGCGATCGTGCCGTCAAATTTTATGACGACTTCTAAATCCAATTCACCTGATAAACCGCGACGTTTCGCCTCGGCAGGATAATAAAGTGTGCCCAGGTGTTCCACGCGGCGTTGCCAAGCCTCGATATAACTGGCGTATTTATATTCCTTGGCGTCTGCGGCCACGCGTTTATGGCGTGACTCTTTCGAGTATACCTCATAAGCGGCACCCAAACGCGCCTGCAGACTCGCAATTTGGGTGCTCAACTGATTGAGTTGCTGGACATCAATTTTTTGCGCCTCGTTGCGTTTGGTCGGGTAGAGGTCGGTGGTGATGCGTTGGTCGCTGTCCAATGCCGTCAACACCTCACGGCGCTCCAACTGTTTTTGCGCCTCGGCCGCTTGCGCCGGCAATACGTTACTGAGTTCGGGCGTATTTTTAGGGATCAACGACGGCATCAACGTGGTGGCGCGCACGCGTTCCTGCGTATTGCCGTCCCCTTGTTGATTGGCCTGGGCGAGGTAATTCGCCTGTTTGGAGGCCTTTTCACTGCGCGTGTCTACCAATGTGACTTCAAAGATATTTTGGTTGTTGCTCACGGCCTTGCCGGGGTCAGGCGGCAGAAAGCGTATGCCCAATATGATCAACGCATGCACCGCCAGCGCCACGACCATAGTAAACGCCAGGCGGTCGCCGGACTCAATCGGTGGATCGAGGTAGAGCTTTGAGTGTTTCATGCGTGTGGGTTTCGATACGCCTCAATAAGATAACCGATATTCTACCACTGACCAGCCCAAATAATAGCGCCGCCGTCATCAACACCGGAAACAGGTGCCACATCCCAGGGTGTGGTATGAGCCATACATAGGCCACGCCAAATTGGCTGGCCATGTGCGCCAGCGCCGCGACTACGCTCAGGCCGAAGATGCTGACACCGGGCAGGCGTCGCGCGACGGCCAGCGCCAATAACGCGGCCACGGCCCCCGCGCAGCTCAACACAAACCCCGGGCCCAAGAAATTGCCGGTGACCAGAGCGCCCACTACGACGCGCAAACCGCTGATCCATGCCGCGCTACGCCAACCCCACACCTGCAATGCCACCAGCGTAACGACATTGGCCAGCCCTGGCTTTACCCCCGGCAGCGGGCTGGGAAACGCCGCCTCCACCACATGCATGGCGATCGCCAGGCTCGCAAAGGCAGCGATACGGCGGTCATCTTCGGTTGCGGATAGCGTAATCAGGGGCATAGTCGCACGCGCGTGGGCATACGTTCTTCCAGACGATAACCGTATAATAACAGGTTGACGATCAACGGTTTAAGTTGTAAGCCTGCTGTTGATTGGCTGATTTCGTGCAGGTGTTTTAACAAAGCGATACAATTCAAGCGACGAAAGGCACACCTGAATGATCGCATGTCACGGATGACAAAGGAAGAGCTACATGGACATTACAACACGGGAGGCCAGGCCTGAAAAGGCCTCGCAGGCAGACTTGTGGGTGGTGGGCATTGGCACCACCACAGACGGATTCGACACGCTGCGCGAATTTATTGCCCATCTTATACCCAGCCCCAATGTGACCTATTTATTGGCGTTACATCCACCATTCACATTTACACAGGCTTTGCGCACACTTTTAGCGGTGCATAGCCCCATTCCGGTCATCGAAATCACCACGACAACC
>JAOUGF010000364.1 GCA_029857925.1 Gammaproteobacteria bacterium | reverse complement strand
GGATATGTGGGTCATTGCGACCGACGGCGGTTATCTCGACACCCCGGTCAAGATCAATGGCGAGCGCAATCAGACGTTGAACATCATGCCCGGCGAGCGTTATGAGGTCATCATCGACTTCAAAGACTTCGGTGGACAAAGCCTCACACTGACGAATTCCGCCGCGATGCCGTTCCCATTCGGCGCGCCAGTGGTGGGCACGCCGATGGAAAGCGTCATGCAATTCCGCGTGGGTTTGCCGAAGGTTAATGATGTCAGCTTCAAGCCTAGCTCCAGCGCTCGTTTGCGTAGCGTGACCCAAGCCATCGTGCGTTTGGCAAACCCAATCACTGGCACGTTGGCGGTGACACCCGCGAAGACGCGTCAATTGACGTTGAACGAAGTGATGGGCAATCCGGTGGACGCAGTCGATCCCGTTACGGGGACGGTGCAGGCCTACGCCGGTGGTCCGCTAGAAGTGTTATTGAATAACACTAAATGGACCGGCACGTCGTCGCGCACCAACAATGACTTCACCACCATTACATTAGGTGGCGCGAGTATCGCGGTGTCCGAGTTGCCGAAGGAGGGCACCACCGAGGTGTGGGAGATCGTCAATCAAACTGCTGATGCGCATCCTATCCACTTGCACCTCGTACAGTTCCAACTGATCAATCGTCAGGCGTTTGATACGGTCGCCTGGGACGCGGCCTATCAAGCGGCATTCCCGACGGGCGCGTTCCAACCCGGCTACGGCCCGCCCAATGATTATCGCGCCGCGAACAATCCGTCGTCCGCAGGCAAAGACGGGGGTAATCCGGACGTGACGCCGTACTTGGTCGGCGCAGTGTTACCGCCGAGTTCGCAAGAGCGCGGTTGGAAAGATACATTGATTATGTATCCGGGCGATGTAACGCGTATCGCCGTGCGCTATGCGCCCACCGATGCGCCAGTGACCGCGCCTGCCGCGCAACTGGCCTATCCGTTCGATCCTAGCGGCGGTATGCAATACAGCTACGTGTTCCACTGCCACATCTTGGACCACGAAGACAACGAAATGATGCGCCCCAAACTGGTTCAGTTGAACCCGTTGGCGCCGTTGCCCACTGCACGTCGTTTAGTAAAAGGCTTGAACTACTAAGCGGAACGGTTATTCTCGATCTTTTGGGCGCCCACGTGGCGCCCTTTTTTTAAAGACTTGTAGTAGAAATTGAAATCAGTTGTTGGAAGTAATCCATCGCGTTACACTGATTAAAACCCGTTGGATGCACGCGCTATGGACTCGCCTGTTTGGTCGCTACAAATATCGGAATACTCACGCGATGCACGGTTGCACCGCGGCGACGCGCTTGAGGTCATCGAGGGTTATGCTGCGCGCATCTTTCAACGTCTAAATCGCCGCTTCGATCGAAAACGGCACACGGACATGCAGCATGCCGTAGGCGCCGGTAATCATGTCCATTTTATGATTGCCGAAAAAGGTTTGGCCCCAATAGAGGTCCTTGCTGTAGCCCGCTTCCAGCAGTAAATATTTGGTAAAAACAGGCATTTCAAGATTGATCTTGCCGCGCACGCCGGGACGGATAAAATGCACCGATTGGCGCAGGTTTACGTCATGGTAATACAAATACGTGCCGACCACCGCACCTGTAACGCCAAATTTAAGAAAGCTAAAACCCGTGCCAAAAGTCATCCCCATCCCCCAGGTGCCGCCATAGGCCTCTTTTTCACCATCGTAGGGGTGCACATATAACACATCGGGTATCGCCGCGTGCGACATGCTGATCTCGGAAAACGACGTAGCCGCCTTACGGAATTTCTTAGGGATTTTGTCTTGATATTTCTTCACCGTTTCCTGTTCGATGACACCGGAAATGGCGATAGGGATGCCGTGGATTAGCGCGTTCTTGCCGGTGTACGCGTCGCGCAATTCATAGTCGCCGTAACCCGCGCCCACACTGATGAGTAGCGGAATTTTTTCCTTGGATTTGCTTGGCGCATCGTCTGCGCGCGCGGCGTTTGTGAACATGGAGAGTAGACAAAGTAAAGCGATCCCAACACCGCGTGGGCTACCGTGGATATTGTCGGTGAATGTGTGGAGTGTAGTCATCGTTTCTATTTTCTCCCTCATGTAAGCAGTGTGTAGGGCGGATAAGCAAAGCGCATCCGCCACATTCGATAGCCACTACATTCGCATATACTTAAGCGTGATACGGCGCGCTCAATTCATGCACCGCGTCGATAAACACGCGCGCGTGTTCGGGGTCTACGTGTTGGTGGATACCGTGGCCCAGGTTGAACACGTGGCCGGTGCCCGGCCCGTAGCTTTCCAAGATCGCCGCGACTTCTTGGCGGATGCGCGTCGGCGATGCGTATAACACGCACGGATCCATATTGCCTTGCAACGCGACCGCGTGACCGACGCGCGAACGTGCCTCCCCTAAATCTTGCGTCCAGTCGATACCCAACGCATCGCAGCCGGTGGCGGCCATGTCTTCCAGCCAAGCACCGCCGCCCTTAGTGAACAGGATCACCGGTACGCGGCGGCCATCGTGTTCGCGCGGCAGGGTTTTCACGATTTGCGCCATGTAACGCAGCGAAAATTCTTTGTAGTCGCGCGGGGTCAGGATGCCGCCCCAGGTGTCGAAGATCATCACCGCCTGCGCCCCGGCGGCGATTTGCGCGCGCAGATATTCGGTGACGGAACGCGCGGTGACTTCCAACAATTGGTGCATCAACGCGGGTTGGTCGTACATCATGCCCTTGACCTTGGCATATTCTTTACTACCGCTGCCCTCGACGATGTAGGTCGCGAGCGTCCACGGGCTGCCGGAAAAACCGATCAGCGGCACGCGACCGTTTAATTCGCGGCGTATCGTGCGCACTGCATCCATCACATAACGCAATTCGCCTTCCGGGTCGGGCACGCCTAATTTTTTCACGTCGGCGGCGGTCTGCACCGGGTGCGCAAAACGCGGGCCTTCCCCGACGCCGAACGTCAGTCCCAGGCCCATCGCATCGGGAATCGTCAAAATGTCGGAAAATAAAATCGCCGCGTCTAGTGGGTAACGCTCCAGAGGTTGCAGCGTGACTTCGCAAGCGAGTTCGGGATTTTTGCACAGGCTCATAAAATCGCCGGCCTTTTCGCGCGTGGCGCGGTATTCCGGTAAATAACGTCCGGCCTGGCGCATCATCCATACCGGCGTGCGATCTACGGGTTCACGTAACAATGCGCGCAAAAATCGGTCGTTTTTCAGAGTCATTTTCCCACCCACATTTAATCAGAAGTTTCCACAAGCCATCGTAAAACATTTCTT
>JAOUGF010000363.1 GCA_029857925.1 Gammaproteobacteria bacterium | reverse complement strand
ATTGATAGGCCATCACTGAGGCCACGGGGGTGCGGCCATCATCGGCCCAACCCCCTACCAGATAAATCGTATCCCCCATGACCGCGACACCCATCGCTGCGCGTGGAAAAGGCATGTCGGGCAGTGCCTGCCACTGACCTGTATGCAGATTGCAAATCGCGGCGCGTGGATGGATGGATTCTGTACTATAACCCCCAAACATGAAGAGGTGATTGCGATGCACGACCAACGCATGTCCCGCTGCAGGCCAGGGGAGCCGGAAGGGGGCATATTCCCAGCGTGTGGGGTGGGCGATGTCCAGAGACTCTATCACATCGAAATTATTAAACTCACCTGTCCTATGCGCCACACCACCTGCGACAAAGATCTTACCTTGGTGTACGAATCCGGCCGCTGCAAAACGCGGTACCTGTAAATCAGGCAGGCGTTGCCATGCGCTACCCGCCGCAGAAAGCGATTCGCTCATCGTAAACCCGGGGTCGGTGCGCGGGCCTCCTAGGGTCGCGGCAGGGTGGTGTCCTCCGCACACCAACAGTGTGCCGTCATCCGCAATTGCCGCTGCTGGATAGTCGTGGGGTTCCTGCAAACTCGGGCCGCCCACCCATTGGTCAGTTGCTGGGTCATAGATTTCCGCAGTGCGTAAGAATTGGAAATAGCCATCGGGTTTTTTATATCCCCCCGCGAGTACCCAAATTTTGCCTTCGCGTTCAAATGCCACGGTGCCTGAACGCTTGGTGGGCATGTCCAGTCCGGTTCGCCAAGTGTTTAGGCTAGGGTGATAGATCGCAACCTGGTTGAGGCTCAGAAAGGCCGGGCCACCGCCGCCGAACACGAATAGCTTACCCCCAAAGGCCACCACAGGCGCGTGGGAACGGGCGTAAGGCAGGTCAGGCAGGCAGCGCCACTGCCCCTGGCACAAGTGATAGGTTTCTGGTGTCATGACGAGTGTCCTTCAAATTTTTGAATATATAGCATAAATTATGATATAAGGTGCGGATCAGTTTGCGGGGCCATAATAGCTTTTAGTTTAGGGGGATGGTTGCTGCAACACTATAAATAACTTTTATACCCATATATAAACCTGGTGCTTAAACAACTTTTAATGCGATTTAGTGTATAGATGCAGTCGGGCGCGATGCTTGTAGAGTGTAGGCCCATTTGTAGGTGTATAAGTTGTATGGATTTATACAGGGAATACAAGGGGATACGGACGTTAGACTTGCGACTTGGGCGTTTTTTATGTACGCTTAAAGTATAGCAAATTACTCAGGTATAGTGCCTAGGTATAAAACCACCAGGTCCGGGGGTATAGAGTGTTTAGACACGAAAATGTCGTGCATGGCGGTGAGCTTGGCGTAGCGCGTGATGACGCGGAGCCAGCGGGTGTTATCCAGCAAATTTCGACGCCTTATGCGCCGTTGCAGGACACCTTTGGTCGAACCTTTGATTATGTGCGTATCGCGGTTACTGAAAAGTGCAACCTGCGATGCACCTATTGTATGCCTGAGGAAGGCGTGGATTTCAAAAACGGTGAGATGTTATTGTCTGCCGACGAGATTCAACGCGTCATCGGTGTGTTGGCGCGCATGGGTGTTAAAAAGGTGCGCTTTACCGGCGGTGAGCCTTTAGTGCGTAAAGACATCGTTAAACTGGTGGCGGGTGCGGCGAATACACCGGGCATCAAGGCCGTGCATATCACCACAAACGGAATATTGTTCGGTAAATATGCGAAGGAATTGCGTGCGGCAGGGTTGACCGGTGTAAATCTCAGTCTAGACACGATGAATCAAGAAAAATTCCAGCGCATTACACGGCGTGAAGGGTGCGAAAAGGTCATAGACAGTATTAAACAAGCGATTGATCTGGGTTTTCCGCGCGTCAAGGTCAATACCGTCGTCATGCGTGGTTTTAATGACGACGAATTGCATGATTTCACTGAATGGACCAAAGATCACCCGGTCACCGTACGATTTATCGAATTCATGCCTTTCGACGCCCATCAAATTTGGGAAACCGGCGAGCATTTCTTGAGCGCCGAGACGATGATTAAACATTTGAAAGAATGGTATCCCAATATTGAAGACGCCTCGGGCACGCGTACCGAGCATCACATCTTCAAAGTGCCCGGCTATCAAGGTAAGATCGCGATTATCCCGGCGTTTACGCGCAGTCTGTGCGGCAATTGTTCGCGCATACGCCTGACAGCGGACGGTGGTGTGCGCAATTGTTTATATTCCGACCGTGAATATACGGTGCGTGAATTGCTACGCACTGGCGGCACCGATGACGACGTGGCCGAATTGTTCCGTATGGCCTTTAGGGAAAAGGCGCGCGACGGTTTTGAATCCAAGAAACAATCCATGATGCGTCAGACCACGGTAAAGTGGGCGGGACGCACCAGTATGACCCAAATCGGTGGGTAGTTGATTATTACTTTCATATATATCCGAGGCACGTCACGATGGATAATGGTTTAACGCACTTTAACGCCTCCGGTGAGGCGCATATGGTCGATGTCGGCACCAAGGCCGTCACTCAGCGTGAAGCGGTCGCAGAAGGCCGGATATTTATGCAACCCAGCACCTTGCAGTTGATTGTCCAAGGCAATCACAAAAAGGGCGATGTGTTGGGTATCGCCCGCGTGGCAGGCATTATGGGTGCTAAACGTACCGCTGATTTAGTGCCGCTGTGCCATCCGATATTGCTCACCAATGTAGAATTAGAATTGCAGGCCGAACCCCAACAAAACGCCGTTTACTGTCGCGCCACGGTACGTTGCGGTGGACAAACCGGCGTGGAAATGGAGGCCTTAACGGCCGTACAAGTTGCGTTGCTTACAGTATATGACATGTGCAAGGCCGTGGATCGTGGCATGGTCATGCAGGGCATAGGGCTGCTGGCCAAATCCGGCGGCAAGTCTGGCACGTGGCGTCGCGAAACGGCGGCAAGCTGAGGTGGCTATGAAGATTAAAGTGAAATATTTCGCGAGCATGCGCGATAGCATGGGGCGTGCGAACGATACCGTCGATTTACAGGATGGCTGCACCGTCGCTGACGTGTGGCGTAAGGTTAGCGCAAACCTGTTGCCGGACAACACGCTGGTCGCGGTGAATATGGAATACACCGATGTCGCGACCGGTTTGCGCGACGGTGATGAAGTGGCATTTTTCCCGCCCGTCACGGGGGGTTAGTGTATGCGCATCGTGGTTCAAGAGCGCGCGTTTAACCCGTACCAGGAAATGGCGGCGTATGAAGAAAGCCAAATTCCGCGTGGAAAGTTCGGCGGCGTTGTGGCGTTCATCGG
>JAOUGF010000011.1 GCA_029857925.1 Gammaproteobacteria bacterium | reverse complement strand
AAACTTTATTCGTCACCCCCGAATTGTTATCGACTACGCTACATAGATCTTCTCTAATACAATTGCAAAGCTATCGTGTCGAAGAAAAAAGCGAATCTACGTTAAATTATGACACGATGATAGCGCCTGCCTTGGAGATTTCCAATCGGCATGAAGTCGCTACTGAACCTCTAGAAAAATATATCCGATCGTACCAGGGACGTACGCTAATCACTGCGGAATCTGAAGGACGACTTGAACTGATACGTGAAATGCTCTTAGGCGCCAATATTCGCCCTACCCTTGTCGATGGATGGGTCGATTTTCTTAAAGGCAGTTTTCCACTCGGATTGACTGTGGCGCCGCTGGAGGTTGGATTAGTGCTTGTTGAGCCCGCGATCACAGTCATTGCGGAACCTCAGCTTTTCGGTAGTCGTGTACAGCAAAAACGCAGGCGATCACGTACTCAACGTGATACTGAAGCTGTCATTCGTGACCTTACCGATTTGCTGATAGGATCACCGGTGGTGCATGAGGATTACGGTGTAGGACGATATTTAGGACTGCAAAAACTACCAGTACAAGGCGCGGAAATGGAGTTTTTAGCCTTGCAATACGCGGAAAGCGACAAGCTCTATGTGCCGGTTTCTTCGTTACATCTGATTAGCCGCTACACCGGCGCGAATTCTGATAACGTCCCATTACATAAATTGGGTACAGACCAATGGCAACGCGCAAAGCGTAAGGCCACTGAAAAGGCGAGAGATGTCGCCGCGGAATTGCTTGATATTTATGCACGGCGCGAAGCTGCGAAAGGTTTTAAGTTTACGACAAATGAAGCTGAATATCTTAGTTTTGCCGCGTCGTTTCCTTATGAAGAAACACCAGATCAACAACAGGCGATAGACGCCACATTAAAAGACCTGCAGTCAGGCAAACCAATGGACAGAGTGATTTGCGGTGATGTAGGTTTCGGTAAAACAGAAGTCGCGATGCGTGCTGCGTTTTTTGTTGCAAACAGCGGCAAACAAGTAGCTGTATTGGTGCCCACTACATTGCTGGCACAACAACACTATCAGAATTTTTCCGATAGGTTTTCACAATGGCCTTTTAAAATAGAAGTTTTGTCACGCTTCCGTTCCAAGTCAGAACAAGCAGCCGCGTTAAAAGGGTTAGAGGAAGGAAAGATCGACATTTTGATCGCGACCCACAAATTAATACAAGATGACATAAAATTTAAAGATTTGGGTTTATTGATTGTGGACGAGGAACATCGGTTCGGGGTTCGGCAAAAAGAAAAGTTAAAGGCTTTGCGTGCACAGGTCGCGATACTGACGCTCACGGCGACCCCTATTCCGCGCACTATGAACATGTCTTTGGCGGGTATGCGGGATCTGTCAATCATAGCAACCCCCCCTGCACATCGACATGCGGTTAAGACATTTGTTTGTCAATGGAATAGTGGCACTATACAGGAAGCGGTCCAACGCGAGTTGAAAAGAGGCGGCCAGGTATATTTTCTACATAATGAAGTAGATACGATTGAAAAGACCGCTCGAGAGCTAAGTGCATTGGTACCGGAGGCTAACGTGCGTTTTGCGCACGGTCAAATGCGTGAGCGCGAATTGGAAAACACTATGACGGATTTTTATCACCGTCGCTTTAATGTGCTTCTTGCTACAACTATTATTGAAAGCGGCATTGATATACCAAACGCCAACACTATAATCATAAATCGCGCCGACAAATTAGGGTTGGCGCAGTTGCATCAATTACGCGGTCGTGTCGGACGCTCTCATCATCGTGCGTATGCATATCTAATCGTCCCACCAAAAGGCGCGATGACGCCCGACGCCGTGAAGCGGCTAGAAGCTATCTCGTCTTTGGAAACTTTAGGCGCGGGATTCATGTTAGCGACCCATGATTTGGAGATACGCGGTGCTGGCGAATTGCTTGGAGAAGAACAAAGCGGGCAAATTCAAGAAGTTGGTTTTACACTTTATACAGAGCTCTTGCGGCGAGCGGTGCAGGCGTTAAAATCCGGCAAAGAATTGGATATGGATCACCCGTTGCGACATGGCAGTGAAATTGATTTGGGTACACCGGCACTTATCCCTGACACGTATTTACCAGATGTCCATGCACGATTGATTATGTATAAACGAATCGCCAATACCATCAGCGCTGAAGACCTTAGAGATCTACAGGTGGAGATGATAGATCGGTTTGGCTTATTGCCAGACCAAACTAAGATGCTATTTACTGTCACCGGCTTTCGCCACCGCGCCACACCTCTGGGCATACGCAAGATTGAATTAGGCCCTCAAGGCGGACGTGTGATTTTCGACGAAAAACCAGCGGTAGATGCGATCAAAATCGTAAAGCTTATTCAAACAAAGTCAAAACAATTCCGCCTAGAGGGCGGAAATAGACTACGTATTTTAGTGCCTATGCCAGATGCCAAATCACGGGTTGCACTTCTAGACGAATTGATACAACAATTGGCTTAAGGGAACCTCGATTAATCACTGAAGCCGCGCTGACAGCGTAAGAAATGGCTTATATTGCGGGGCGCATAGTAACGATTGATTTATTAAAAACTGCGCAATTTCGACACTTTCCGTCCTGCCGTGCCCAAATCACTACGTAGCGCAGGCTCTCATCGTCCTGAGCGAGTTAATTGGGGAACAGATACAGAAATTCAATATTTAAAGGGAACCTCTAAAAATTCGCTGAGCGGCGCATCGCGTCGTTGAAATGGGTCGAATAATGCGCAGATATGTCAGGCCTTTGAGGCAACGTGTAAACTGCGCTTTTTCGCCCCTTTCCGCCTAGTGCTGCATCCCCTGATCGAATTTTTAGAGGTACCCTAAAGATTGCCTTTATTGCCGGGATTGGTTTCCTTGGGAATGCTGGGTATCAATCCTGCTGCTTCAAGCGCCTCGATAAAGCCGAATTTTGTCAAATCGCGAATCCGTTGTGGGTACAACACACCGTCCAAATGATCACATTCATGCTGAACAACGCGCGCATGGAAATCCGCAACGGTTCGTTCAATGGTATGGCCCTGCGTGTCTCTTCCGCTATATTTGATACATCTCACCCGAGGTACCAATCCACGCATGCCTGGGACGCTCAAGCAGCCTTCCCACGCCTCTGCGGTTTCTTCCGTTTGAAAAACTATCAGAGGGTTGATCAATACGGTTAGAGGGATGGGTGGCACATCTGGGTAGCGTGGATTGTGTTCAAATCCAAAAATGACTATGCGCAAATTGATTCCGATTTGGGGGGCTGCGATTCCAGCACCTTTTAGCGCTATCATCGTATCCAACATATCATCAACGGTCTGCTGGAGTTCTGACGTCCCAAACTCAGTCACTGGTTCCGCCACACGTAGTAACCGCGGGTCACCCATTTTTAAGACTTCTTTTATGGCCATTTACTCAACCCTATAAATATGTTTAACTTAATACCGTGCCAATCGGGCATCCCTATTATGGCGTGAGTCGTTTGAAACCTACAATCCAATTCTTGCGTTACATCTTACTCATCACTTTGGCGGGTGGTTTGGGCGGCGAACAGGCATTGGCGGCGGAAGTCGATTCTGATAAATGGTATGAAGTGGAAATTATCGTGTTCGCGCATCCGGAAACGAACGGATTACAATCAGAATATTGGTTACCCGACCCTGGGATGCCCACCGTTGATAAAAATGTTGAGCGGTTAACCCATGCTGTACCGACAGCGAACCCGCCCCCGGCGAATGCGGCCGCTAGTAGCACGAATAATAACGGGGTGCCGGTAAAACCGGCGCCGGTCGCATTCCAAATTCTGTCATTAAACGAAATGAAATTAACACCTCTAGTGGACAAGTTTACCGCCAGCGCGGGTTACAAAGTTTTGTTGCATACTGCCTGGCGCCAACCCGCGACGAAGGGTGAACGCGGTGTAGGGGTCTATATTGATCTTACTGCCGATGCCGCGTATACACCACCTGAAGTTGTTACGCCTGGTGTTGTGCAACCCCAGCCTCCCCCGCCGTTTTTAGGGGTGATCAACCTAACCTCCACGCGATTTTTACATCTAGGTGTGGACATGCTTTACAGACAGCCTGAATTGCTACACGCCGCAAATATTTTGGATCATTCAAGCCCGAATTTCTCAATGGGCAATGATAGCGAACTTCCCAAAACCTCCTCACCCACTCCGGGTATTGCGGGTTTTCGCTTGGCTGAATCGCGGCGTATTCGGCTGGATCAGTTACATTATTATGATCACCCGCTGTTTGGCGCAATCGCAAGGGTAGTGTCTGTTGATATGGGGAAGCCAACGAAGAATCCCTAACGTAGGCTGCACACAATAATCAGCCCTTTTACTGTAGACATTCACGTTGGGTTGATGCCGTTCCTCTACAAGAGGGGAATGGTTGCCTCCAACAGTCGGCGTACATCCTCCATGCCCACCGAAAGGTTACGTTCGATCTGTTCCATCGTCAGCGCCTCATCTCCGCGCCCAGCGGCCATATTGGCGACGACGGAGCAACTGGCGTAACACAAACCCAATTCGCGCGCCAATGCCGCCTCAGGCATGCCGGTCATTCCAACGATATCGCAGCCATCACGCTCTAGTCGATTTATTTCAGCGGTGGTCTCCAAACGCGGACCTTGAGTCGCCGCGTACACTCCCTGCGCAGCGATATTCAATCCAAGCTGTTTGCCCGCCTTTAATAAGACTAAACGCAGGTCATTGCAATACGGTTCAGTAAAATCGATGTGTACAACTTGCTTTAAGCTATCTTCAAAAAACGTGGTGCTGCGCCCCCACGTATAATCGATCATTTGGTCAGGTATCATCAGACGGCCTGGCGTTAGATCCGCTCGAATCCCTCCGACGGCAGCGACCGCGATCACTTGCTTGACCCCGACTTCCTGCAGCGCGTAGATATTTGCACGATAATTAATTTTATGCGGCGGGATGGTATGTCCCGGTCCATGGCGGGGTAGGAAAACTACTTGTTTGTTGGATATCGAACCATACACCAAGGGTCCGGAAGGTTCACCGTAAGGGGTATGCACAACCTCGCGCCGTACGATTTGAAGATTGTGTAACGACGTAAGACCCGTACCACCGATGATTGCGATCTCAGCCATGTTCGTTCACCGCATATATCCCCGCAATATTGCGCAAATATCCTTTATAGTCCATACCATATCCAAATACATACCGGTCAGGCACAGTCAGGCCGTTAAAATCGGAATTTTGCAGCGTGTCGCGCGAACGATCCTTTGTTACCAGCGTGGCAGTATAAATCTCACTTGCCCCCGCAGCTCGGCAATCTTCGATAATTGCGGCCAACGTACGACCTTCGTCTAAGATGTCGTCCACCAACAAAATGATGCGGCCATTTAACGACAACCGTGGCCTCGCTATCCACTGCAGCTGCCCACCTAGGGTGGCGTTCCCATAGCGCGTGGCGTGCAGATAATCAATTTCTAATGGAAAATTAAGGCGTAATAATAATTGTGCCGCGGGAATCAACGCCCCGGTCATGACGCATAAAACCAAGGGCGATTTATCGCCTAATTTTGCAGTAATTTCGCGCGCCATATCATTTAACGCCACATCAATTTGGGCGGAAGTGTGTAAACAATCCGCTTGGCGAAATACGCGCCAAGCTTCTTCAGGTGTAATAGGCATATAGGTTACGTTATTTAATAGGTGAAGGTTACGGTGTCATCGTCCATTGCTTCGCTTATGACATAAGCGCCACCAACAGTTTCAACAATTTCTGGAATCAAATCTTCGCCCCACAAATCCAATGTGGGCGTACAGACTTTCAGTTTTACGCCAGCTTCATGGGCATCTTGCATGAATGAATAGACACTCTTAGTGCTACCCTTTTGAATGAATATCTTTTCTGCGAATCCCTTTTTTGCGAGTTCCCCGGCCCTGCCAGTCAATACGATCTCTACTTCAAACTCCATTGCGGCAGCCACGGTCGCCTGAAAAAACGGAGCCCCCAATTCTGACGGATTGGAAGGGTCTGTATTCACCATTATAATCAATAACTTATTTGCCACAATTAAGTTCGTTTCCAAGTTGAACAAAAGAAAAAGCAGGGGGCTATTATACCCTATTTTACCTTCTAGCCCCTCCCCTAAGCGGGTTTCAACTCGTTACTTAGTTCGCCAGCAAGCGTCACGGCATTTTGCCAACGCGCAGTTTTGGTCAAGACTTCAGTAGACGATGCCTTACGACCATGCATGCGCGCATAGCGCAACTGCGCTGCTGGATTGCTAAATTGACCCATTTGATCCAAAATTTCTAATGCACCGGCACGATTGTTACATGCCAGCGCCATGTCGCATCCGGCATCCAACGCGAGTTTGGCGCGATCTGTAAAAGTACCCGCGACGTGGGCGGCCGCCATATTGAGGTCATCACTGAAGACCACACCTTGAAATCCTAACCGTTTGCGCAGAATTTGATTGATCCAAATTTCGGAAAATCCAGCGGGTTGCTGATCCACTTGTTTATAGATCACATGTGCCGGCATAACTGCATCAAGGCCGTAATGTATCATGCGCTGAAAAGGAACAATATCATCGAAAAAAATATCTTCATAACGTCTGTCATCGACGGGAATTGCAATATGAGAATCCTCTTTCACATTGCCGTGGCCAGGAAAGTGTTTGCCAACAGCGGCCATGCCCGCGTTATGCATCCCTATCATATAAGAATGGGCGACTTCGGCGACGATATCAGGATCAGCGCCAAATCCACGGTCTCCAATAACATCGCTAATGCCACGCTCCAAATCCAATACCGGTGCAAAACTAAAATCGACCCCTGCGGCGCGCAATTCGGCAGCCATCAACCAGCCTAGCTGCTCTGCCGCGCGTTTACCATCCGCAGTGGATTTCTCAAATAATTTTCCGATAGCGCGTGCCGACGGGAGTCGAGTGAATCCGGAACGAAAACGTTGGACACGTCCGCCTTCATGATCAACTGCGATGAGTAGTTCCGGATGGCGTATTTGATGGATCGCACTAGTAAGAGCCATCAATTGTTCTGGCGATTCATAGTTGCGCGTAAACAGGATTACGCCACCCACCAAGGGATGACGTAATATCTCACGATCTTCCGTTGTAAGTTGCACGCCTGCTATATCCAGCATCAGCGGTCCCAATGACATCTTTTGCCCCCTAATAATCTTTAAAAAACGGCAGTTGATACCGCAATACAAGTTTTTTGCCGCATTGGTAAGAATACAGAAAATAGCGCTATTGCAGCCAGTGGAACATACCGTTGAACGCAATATGCAGAATTTACACCAAATGCAACGCTATTAACAGCACATATTCGCGAAACAGGTTTGACGAAAAACACCACGTCAAGATTCTTGATGTGGATAAAGAATTTCATGAGCCCATGCGAGTATAGGCTTTACTCGTTCTGAAACGAGTTCTACCGCTTGTACATAGTCTACCCAGCAATACTCTTCGTGTTCGGGGTGCCCCAGCTCTTCGCTGATAGGCAAACTGATTTCTTGTGTGAGGGTTGTGGCAATGTAATAGCGTGCAATTTTTCCGCGCCCGTATGGAGGCGTTTCACGATATTCATAACCCCACCTAAAATTGAGGTCATTGAGCGTGGTTTCTTCTTCCACTTCGCGTTTTGCACCTACAAGGGGGTCTTCGCCCTTTTCAACCATACCTTTTGGGAAATCCCAATGCTGATAGGCACGTAAGAGCAGGAATTTCCAGTCGTTGACCTCCCAGCGCACCACGATTACACCCGCTGACAAACCTACTCCCGCCACCTGATGCTCCCGTATGATCCAGCCTATGTTATAGCATATTCAAGGAATAGCTCCAACGTGCGATAACACTCACGACGGACAAAGAGACCGCTTTTTATCATGAATAGGACTTGGGTACGTGGACTGTTGGTTGCATTTTCCGTGGCGCTGAGTGTCAGCCTGATAAATTTATCCGGAATTTTAGACCACTTTGAATGGCAAACCTATGATTGGCGCATGCAAATCTTGCGTGAAGACAGTCAGTTACCACAAGATATATCTGTGATATTAGTAGATGACGCGTCGCTGAAGGCCCTAGACCACATTGCTGGACGTTGGCCGTGGCCGCGGTCCATACATGCAGATCTCATCGAATTTTTGAGTTACGCAAATCCCAAGGCGGTATTGTTCGATATAGATTTCTGGGAAAAACAGCTGGTATTGGGCACGCAGGGCAGTTTTTTGAGTCCGCATGATCAGCGTCTAGTGGAGGCTACCACAGAGTATCCTTTTGTATATCATGCGATCAGTTTTGCATCGGAAAATCATGAGCTGCACAAAGTTGTACCGTTACCTCAGGATTTCTCAGAACGCTTCGCAATGGAAAGTAAATACCAACTGATAAATTTCCAGGATCGCCCAAACAATACTTTTCAAATTCCGTACACCGACCTCTATCGTGCTGCAATTGGCATGGGCACCGTGAATATGTTCCCGGATGAAGACGGCGTTTACCGACGTACGCGCTTGTGGCACCAATTCCAACGAAATAGATTTCCAAGTCTGGGTTTTGCGCCTATCTTGGCGCGCGCGCCCCATCGTCAAATCGAACGCAAGAATACTACATTGTCGATAGCGGAAACAGAAATCCCGCTTGATGAGGATGATCGATACATCATTAATTACTATCATGACTACCCTGGTTACTCCTACAGCGGAATACTGTCCTCACTCCAAGCGATACGTAGCGGTGACTTTGAAAAAATTATTATTAGCCCGGAAGAATTCCTGGATAAAATAGTGTATGTGGGTGTGAGCGCGGCTGGCTTGAATGATCTAAAAAATTCACCGATGAACCCAAATTTGCCTGGAGTATATATACATGCGACTATCGCTGGAAATATACTGGCAAAAGACTTCATCAGCATGTTACCGCAGTGGATTAATTATTTCGCAATATCATTTTTGGCTGGCATCACTGTGTTCGGCGTCTTGTATGTACCACGGATTTACGCCCAAGTCGGCATACCAGTGGCCTCCTTTGGTGTTTATTTTTGCGTGGCGTTCTTGGGGCAGAAATTAGGTTATATTATTCCGGTAGTCGCGCCGGGTGCCAGTACTTTCTTCGCGCTGACCGCGACTTTGGCGCTTCTTTTGCTCACCGAAGGTCGCGAAAAGAGAAAAATAAAGCGGATGATGTCACAATATCTTTCGCCTGCAGTGTTAGATACCGTTGTCAATAACCCTGCGGAATTTCTGCGTGCAGAGGTCGGCGCGAATGAAAAGTTGACTATACTATTTTCTGATATACGCGGATTCACCTCTATGTCCGAGGTGTTGCCTGCTGAGCGCGTCGTAGAAATACTAAATTATTACTTTTCAGAAATGACCGAAATCATATTTCGCAACGAAGGGACGATAGACAAGTTCATTGGCGACGCGATAATGTCTTTTTGGGGAGCACCTATACGTACAACAGATCATGCGGATCGTGCTGTGTTGGCGGCCACGCAGATGCTGGCCCGCCTCAACAATGTAAATGCCTGGCTAAGCGAACGCCAGTATCCGAATTTAGAAATTGGTATTGGCCTGAATACCGGCAACGTAGTGCTCGGAAATATCGGAAGCGAACACAAATTGGAATATACCATTATCGGGGACAATGTTAACCTCGCCTCGCGCATGGAAGGACTCACCAAACAATATGGGTGCGGTCTCCTTATTTCTGAGTCAACCTACAACGCACTTACGCAACCTATACCGTGCCGCCTGATTGATCTTGTGCGTGTAAAAGGAAAAAAACAACCTATCCGCATTTACCAACCGCTGCAGACAGAGCAGGCGCAACCTGAAATCTTAAAACGCAACGAGGAGTTCTTCAACTGCTATCTGGCACGTAGATGGAAAGAGGCGCTTGAGGTTTTGGCGGAACTGCCCGAGGATACTTTCAGGCGCCAGATGTCAGAACGTTGCCGATATTTTCAGAAAACACCGCCAGACGCTACATGGGATGGCGTCTATACACTTACCAGTAAATAGCGCAATATGTTGTAAAATAAGGTAATTCCGGCATTACCTTGATAACCAGGCGCGTTACTTGCTGGTTAAAGATTTATGTACTTTAGGCCGCAAACCTAATAAGTAGGCCGTCTTCACCGATAGAGGTAAGTATGAAAAAAGGATTAATTATTATTATTTTAGCGCTGGGACCGACCGTAGCCATGGCTGCGGATGAAATTTTATATATCTTGAGCGCACGGGCAAATCTCCTTTCAGAACCGTCATTTAAGTCCGAAATTGTAGGCAGTATGACACGCGGCGAAAAGGTCATAGAAATTGCAAAAAACAACAATTGGTTCAAAGTTCGCTATCAGGAAAAGGAAGGTTGGTTATCGCGCTTAGCGGTCTCGCCCAATCCCCCAACGAAGCGTGTAACCTTGCTCGCAGAACATGATGAGCAATTATCCAATGATGCGCGTCGTCGCGCCTCAACCAATACCAACACCGCCTCTGTTCGCGGGTTGCGTGCGGACGCAGATCGGTCACGGACTAGCGACAAGGACACAGCGGATTTTGCCGCGCTGAAAAAAATGGAAGGATTGGCGATAGATGATCAGATGGTTGCGCAATTCCTAGCTGACCTAAAAGACTGAATAACACCTCGAAGGGACTCGTATGTGGCGTAGAAACATATTAGCGGGTTATAGATATTTTATTGGATTAATAAATCGGATCGCTCGTAACCTTACTGAAAACAGTAAGCGAGCGATAACTTTTTTGTCCGAGCGTTTTCATGAAATGGGAAATCAACCTATTTTATTGAGCAGAAAAATAAGAACAAGAAAAACACTGTATCGAGGACTAGGTAAAGCAATTTTAATATATTATTTTAGTCTAGGCGGATATAGCCATGCAGAGGACAGCGCGTCCTTTCGTGTGCGCAGCCACAATACGACATATGCAAATACCACAGCTGAAGACGTAGAAACCGAAATACGCTTTGGACAATCCGTGGCGGCACGTGTGTTGGGAAGAATACCACTGGTTGAGGATTCCTCGCTGACGCAATATATATCGCTGGTTGGAAGGTCATTAGTGGTCGGCTCGTCACGCCCTGAATTGGAATTCCACTTCGCCGTCGTAAAAAGTGATGAGATAAACGCGTATTCTGCGCCTGGAGGGTATATTTTTGTAACTACCGGCGCATTGAAATCGATGCTTGATGAGTCAGAATTGGCGGCAGTACTTGCCCACGAAATTGCACATGTTACTGAGCGGCATATTGTTAAGGCGCTACGAATTAAAGCGGCTGATACTGAAAAGTCTGGATTAACACAAATCATAGGTAGCGCGGGAGATACGACGCGTATTGCTTTTTTTCAGACAATAGATAAAGCGGTAGCGGTGTTGTTTGAAACTGGATTTAATCACCTAGATGAAAAGGAAGCAGACCGCATAGGTACTTTGTTGTTGGCAGCCACCGGCTATGACCCGCAGGCAATGGCGCGTTATTTGACACGCATAAAAGAAAAAAACACGGGAAGCGGAGCTATAAATACCACGCATCCACCTACGCATGAACGAATGGATACTTTACGGCGTTTATTGGCAGACGAGGGGTTGGATAAATTGAATTATCCACGTGCGGCAAAGAGATTTAAAAAATATGTTGTTAACTACTAGGACTCTACAATTTTTCGCGATTGCATACCTAATATTGTCGCAATCCCTAGCCAGCGCAGATGCGCTCCACTATACAAATATTATTATAGGTGATCGAGCCGCTGGCATGGGAGGTTCATATTCTGCAATCTCGGATGATCCCACGGGACTATACTACAACCCCGCTGGAACGGTATATGCGGTAGGAAGTAATCTCTCTGGAAGCATGAACGCATTACACTTCAGTCAAACCCACTATAAAAAGGCGTTAGGTGACCAAACATGGGTGCGTACGTCGATTGCACTTTTGCCGAATTTCTTCGGCGTTACCCAACCCTTTGGTGGTGGGACGTTAGGGTTTTCCTATGCGATACCGGATTCTACCATTGAAAATCAACAACAGAAATTTAGCATAAAATCATTGCTGGATAATAATAATCCAACGGATTTCATAATTAATTTTAACAACCAAGATGTCGTATACAATATCGGGCCGTCCTACGCGTTTAAGTTTAGCGACAGACTTTCTGCTGGAATAACGCTTTATGGAATTGTACATCAACAACGGACGATATTTAATCAGGAATTCCAAGCGGCAACAGGGTATCATTGGGTCAATAGTTATCGTAATTATGAAGAGTATGGTATACGGCCAATTCTAGGACTCATGTGGTCACCATTGGACAAAATATCTATAGGAGCGACATTCAGCCAACCGAGAATATTCTATGCAAAAGACGCCTTACAGTTAAGTTGCGCCAGAAATAACTCCGCGATCTACCCAGATACCGCTACGTGCGCCAATGGTAAAATAATTATATCTAACAGCGCAGACAATATTCGTAATATAAAACCTTGGAATACGGAAATCAGCGTCGCGTATTTTCAATCTACATCCTTACTGATGACCGCCACGGCCAGCGCATATGAGAATTTCAGCGCTAATACTCCTTTGGTTAACATCGCGAGCGGCATAGAGTATTATTTTCTCGGAAATTACGCGCTACGTAGCGGATTATTTACGAATTTTTCAAACTCGCCTGATACTACAGCAGGTAGACTTGGGCAGTCAGATCATGTGAATTTGTATGGTTTTACGTTTAGTCTTTCCAATTTTACGCGCAGCTCTTCTTTGACCGGCGGATTTAGTTTCTCTACTGGTGAGGGGCATGCACAAGTGGTGGCCGATTCGCTTGTTATTCAAGATGTTTCGATGTATGTCCTTAGTTTATATCTCTCAGCGAGCTATAGCTATTAATTGCGTTGCATAGAGGTGCAAAGTAGTGCTCCATGAGTGTATATGCGAATGACAAACTGATTTCTGAGGCGCGTCGATTGGCGGCGGAATTTCGTGCAGCTACCGGTAAGCCATTGGGCATCAGTAACGAAATTGCCGAATTTGACGCTGCACGGTTGCTCAATCTGGAGTTATGTAAAGAACGTCCCGGTGGCTATGACGCGATCGGTCGGCAAGATCCGCGTATCGGTAAGCGCATCCAAATTAAGGCCAGGGCTATTTTCGATGAAAGTAAATCCGGGCATCGTATCGGGCAACTCAAATTGGATAAAGAGTGGGATAGCGTGCTGCTAGTGGTCATGGATGAGAAGTATTTTCCTGTGGAAATCTATGAAGCGCAGCGCGCGGACGTGATCCAGGCACTTGAGGAACGACCGGAAAGTAATAGAAACAAACGCGGTATGATGTCTGTCGCGCGATTCAAAAATATCGCTGAGCTCATTTGGACTAGCGTGGATGGAGAGATACAGGACGTTGTCTGGGACAACCGATCCGCAAAAAGTTAAAGTCTGCCCTCTTCTCGCGGATAGGTATACTAACATTTTTTCCTGCTTTTGTTTACAATACCCCCCTTCCTAGGGAAACATTTCAGCGTTCCCTCGTGTGTAGATAAAGGCTGTTCTGTTGAACGATACTGTCCTGGTAGATGAAATATTTGGCCTAAACGGTTGTTTGGCCCGGCAAATTAAGGATTATCGGCCCCGTCACGCTCAATCCGCGATGGCGTCTGGCGTAAGCAGTGCGTTAGCGGCACATACCACGCTTGTCGCTGAGGCCGGTACCGGCACCGGCAAGACATTCGCGTACCTAGTTCCTGCACTTCTGGGGGACGGCAAAGTAGTCATTTCGACCGGTACAAAAAATCTACAAGACCAGTTATTTTTTAAAGATTTACCCTTGGTGAAGAGGGCTTTGGGACAGGCGCGACGGGTGGCGCTACTGAAAGGCAGACGCAATTATTTGTGCCGATACAGACTGGATTTGTTTCACAATTCACAACAGGTACAGCGTGAAAATCTTCACCAATGGGC
>JAOUGF010000362.1 GCA_029857925.1 Gammaproteobacteria bacterium | reverse complement strand
TACGTTAACCACTTCAACTGGGGGCAAGGCCTACGTGCGGGAGGGTAGCATACCCTCGCCGAAGCGACTGAGTAATTTGGCACCGGGTGGCGCAAATAATAAAATGTATGAATACGCTACAGGCCAAGCGAATAACTATTCTCTCTATGCGTTGAATGTCAATTCGGACAGTAATCACACCGTGCAGGTGGTGCCTGAAACACCAGGAAATTGGTTGTTGAGTGTGTTTACGTCGGATACCAATTCCCAGTTGCTTTGCGCGCATCGCGCACCCGCAAATGTCAGCGCCCGTTGCGGGTTTAAGGTGTCCAGTTCGTTGGTGTATGTTGAAGTCTTGACGGATGCCGTCGGCGGTGGGGCATTTAAATTGCGATTGTTGGCGGACGGCATTGTTATACCCCCCTTTATTGTCGATAATGACAAGCAAATTATGGTGGACAGCGCCGGTTCAAGGAATGCGGTGTCTGTGGACGGCATGATCGGCGTGAATATGCGCAGCAGTTCCTATTGGTTTACGCCCACCGCAAACACCACTTATACAATTTCACTTGGGTCTCAATTTATGACGGCCTACCTGAACGTCTTTCAACACCCCTATACGCAGTTGTGCTCGCCGGTGACCTACGGGTTAATGGGCGCACAGTGCACGATCACGGTGGGCAGTAATCTTGAACGGATACGTATTTACGTTGAACCTCACGCGTTTACCGGGGGGGCGAAGTATTATCTATCGGTGCTTTCACATTGATCGTATATGCAAGGCGTGGCGGGGTTTGTTGCATTAGCAAGTGAGTGGTTAAAGCCGTTCATATGCGACGCCGTGGGTGGTCTGTTTGGCATTAATTGGGCTTTTTAGGGCGGTTGATTCGTGCAAAATTTTGGAGGGCCTCTGTATGAGGGTTGTCATACCCCTTCAATATCAGTATAATGCGCGCCTTCTTACATCCACTCCTTGCCTGACCGCACGAACGGCAGGCTAGAACCCATGAGGAGCATTCATGAGACATTACGAAATCGTTTTTCTAGTCCACCCTGACCAGAGCGAACAGGTCAATGGCATGCTGGATCGTTACCGTTCGATGATCGAAGGTAGCGGTGGCAAAATTCACCGTCTAGAAGATTGGGGCCGCCGTCAATTGGCATATCCAATCAATAAGATACATAAAGCTCACTATGTGATGATGAACATCGAGTGCGGCCAAGACGTGTTGAATGAATTGACCAGCGCCTTCCGTTTTAATGACGCCGTACTGCGCAATTTGGTGATCGCCCGTGAAACGGCCATTACCGAAGTGTCGCCGATGGCCAAGAAGGAAGAGCGTAGCGACCGCATTGGCTTGGGTGAGATGGTTGGCGATGACGATAACATCGTCCCTGCCTTCTAAGCACGCCAATCGTGTTGTACTTGGCGGCATTATCGCCAAGCCACCGCAAACCCGATATAGCCCTGCTGGTATAGCGATTACACGGTTCCTGCTCGCGCACGAATCCGCTCACCAGGAGGCGGGATACCCCCGGCAGGCGCATGGCCAGATGTTAGTGGTCGTGGCCGGTGAACTTGGACTAGGGCCTTTGCGCCATGCCAAGGGCGGGGAAACGGTGGGGATAGAAGGTTTTTTAAACCAAGTTAGGTCCGCGCAAGGGCAGTCACGTTGGGTGCTGCATGCGCAACATATTGAATGGTATACCTAGACGCAGGAGTCTATTATGTCGCGTTTTTTCCGTCGTAAAAAGTTTTGCCGTTTCACCGCCGAAGGCGTTGTTGAAATTGACTATAAAGACCTCAATACATTAAAGGGTTATGTCACCGAGAGTGGCAAGATCGTGCCCAGCCGCATCACAGGTACCCATGCCCGTTATCAACGCCAGTTGTCGACCGCGATCAAACGCGCGCGCTTCCTCGCGTTGTTACCGTATTCTGACCAACACTAAGGGGTTGGTATAGCGTGAGGCCGGTACGATGATGGCGCTTGCCGGATTCATCATGCGTGGCCACACGCAAACGGTTTTGGTCGCCCTGGTGGCAGGCCTATTGTCGATATTGATCTTGCCGCTGGGCTATTTCAGTGGCGCGGCCTTGGCGCTGGTGACCCTGCGTAAGGGGGCGGCAGAAGGCGGTATCGACGTGCTGCTCGCGACACTCGGCATGGCGGTGTTGTTACCGTTTGTATTGAGCGGCGACCCTTGGTTCGGCTTGTGGTACGCACTTGGGATGTGGGCGCCAGTGTGGTTGTTGGCGGTAATATTGCGCCAGACGATCTCGTTGACACTGACCATTGCGACGGCAACGTTCATTGGTGTGGCTATCGTTGTGATCGCCTATCTGGTGGTGGCGGATCCCGCAGCATGGTGGCGTGAGACGATGCAGACCATCCTGACTCAGGCGCAGCAAGCCGGGGCCAATGTGCCGGACCCTGAGGGCCTAAAGGCGGTGATGGAGAAGGCTGCGGACATCATGACAGGCATGGTTTCCGCGATGCTAATAGGCGGGTATGTGTTTTGTATCGCGCTCGCACGTTGGTGGCAATCGTTGTTATTTAATCCGGGCGGATTTCGCTCCGAGATTTTGCAGTTGAGATTGGACCGCGTCAGCGCATTGGTGGTGTTGGCGACGATGATCGCAACGATGGTGGACCTCGGGGGTATGGCCTCGATGTTTACCGAGTTGGTGATGCTGTTGTTGGTTATGTGTTCTATTTTCGGTGTGGCGTTGATACACCACATCGTTGAACTACGTAAAATGAGTGTGCTGTGGCTGGTGACATTGTATATCTTGTCGATCATATTGATGCCACAATTCGTGATGTTGACGGGTACGCTCGCATTAATGGACAGTTGGATGGATTTTCGGCGTATGCTGAGTCCGCCACCGTCTTCCGGCATGTCTTGATGAATATTGTTGTGAGGTAATGACGATGGAAGTGATCCTGTTAGAAAAGGTGCAAAACCTAGGTAATGTGGGTGATCGCGTGCGCGTGCGCAACGGTTATGGCCGAAATTTCTTGGTGCCTTACGGCAAGGCCGTGTCCGCAACCGAAAGCAATGTCGCGAAATTCGAGGCACAGCGCGCGGAACTAGAAAAGCGTGCGGCAAGCATCTTAGCGGAAGCGCAAGCCCGCAAGGCGAAACTCGATGGCTTTAAAGTGACACTTGCCAGCCGCGCCGGTGATGAAGGTAAGCTGTTCGGATCTATCGGCGTGCGCGACGTTGCGCAGGCCGTCACAGATGCCGGTATCGCGTTGGAAAAGCAAGAAGTACACATGCCGGAAGGCCCGTTGCGTTTTGTTGGCGAATTCGATATCGAA
>JAOUGF010000361.1 GCA_029857925.1 Gammaproteobacteria bacterium | reverse complement strand
ACAACAGCGCGCAAACTTCAGGATAAATGCGCGCCAAATGGCGTACGTCATCGGCCGCATATTGAAGTTGTTTTTGCGTAAATGGACGCTTGCGCCAATCGGTGCGGGTCTGCGATTTATCGATATCGAGGTGCAAAAAATGTTTTACCAAACCGGCGTAACCGATTTGTTCTCCCAGGCCTAAAAATGCGGCGGCAACCTGCGTGTCAAACAGCGGTTGCGGGAGTGCTGACCAAAGGTGGTAAAACGCTTCGAGGTCTTGGTGAGCCGCATGCATGACCTTGACGGTTTGTGGCGCGTAGAGGATGTCGCGCAACGGGGTAAGGTCTAATCCACCCATAGGATCAATGCAGACTACAAAATCCGCAGACGCAACCTGGATCAAACACAGCTGCGGATAATAATTGTATTCGCGCACGAATTCAGTATCAACAGCCAAGAACGGGGATGACGCCAATTGTTGGCAGACCTCGCGCAACGCGGTGTCAGAGGTGATCAATGGGGTGTCGGACATGCGTTAACCTGCCTCATAAAACGACCATTATTAAACGTGTAGTGTGTTAAACGCAACGACTGTTTTAGGTTGTGCTATATTTACCAACAGTTTGTCTGCGTTGGATTGCGAGGTTAGGAACTATGCGTAAGGTATTATGGGTAACGGTGTGCTGTTTTTTAAGTGTGACCTGCACAATAGCAAATGCGATGGACGGTCCGCACCCTAAAGAACACGAGTATAATCACACAATGCCAAATGCGTTAAAAGGTGCAAATATCGCACTCAAAACCGCCGATGGCCAAGCGTTTCAGGCCTACGCGGTGGGCGCAGAGAATGCCGGAAAAGCCATCGTCGTCATCCATGAATGGTGGGGGCTCAACGATCACATACGTGAGTGGACCGATAAATTCGCGGCGCTGGGTTATTACGCGCTGGCGGTGGATCTTTACAACGGCAGGACCACTACCAATGCCGAAGAGGCCGCAAATTGGATGAAGCAGGTCAACCAAACGGAGGCGAATGCCAAGCTGCGTGCAGCCGTGGAGACGCTAAAACGCAAAGGCAGAAAAATCGCGACGATAGGTTGGTGTTTTGGCGGCGGGCAGTCGCTACAGGCCAGTTTGCAGGTGCCAGAGGTCGTCGATGCGACCGTTATTTATTATGGCATGCCGGTGATGGATGTCGCGGCGCTACGCACATTGCGTGGGCCCGTGTTAGGTATTTTTGCGTTGCAGGATGGGTTTATAACGCCAGCGGTGGTCAAAGAATTTAGCGCCGCGATGGACAAAGCGGGAAAGTCTTTAGAGGTGCATAACTATGATGCGGCACACGCGTTCGCCAACCCGTCCGGACAACGATTTAACAGTGCAGCCGCCAAGCAGGCATGGGAAGTGACGCAGGCCTTTTTGGCCAAAAACATGTGACAAAATAATGTCACGGCACAGGTCATTTGATGCAGCTCAATGGGGCTAAAGGGCGCCTCTAAAAATCGTTGTATAAACTAGCGAAAAACGGTATCGTTAAACCGATTGTTCATATGGGAACCTCTAAAAATTCGATCAGGGGATGCAGCGTTAGGCGGAAAGGGGCGAAAAAGCGCAGTTTACACGTTGCCTCAAAGGCCTGGCATATCTGAGCATTTTTCGACCCTTTTCAACGACGCGATGCGCCGCTCAGAGAATTTTTGAGGTTCCCATATAACGCAAATAATCCTAAATTGGTCGGTATATTTAGTGCATCTCGCCTGGCGCGTTGTGATGGATGTGAACTGGTGCTCCACGCATTTTGCCTATTGGCCGTCGTACAAGCTAACAGCCACTCAAACACAATAACTCATTCGTTTGGATTTGAATCGAAATTTTATAGTTCGCGCGGTGTTTAAGTGGCGGACGTCTTAAATTTAATTCAATTTATAGAGGATTATCATGGCAAATAGACGGGATTTTATTAAAGGTATAGTCGGCGGTAGTATGGTGATGGCCGCCAATGGATTGTTGGTACCGCGATTCGCTTGGGCGGGCGAATCCTTGCTGGACCCTGTGGACCTGCCCTCCGGCACATTGGAATCTGCCGTATTAGAGGCGCTCAATGGCAAGAAGCCGTTACTAAAGCGTGCCTATCGTCCACCCAATTACGAGACTCCACTCAATTATTTCAATGACGTCATTACCCCGAACGATGCCTTCTTCGTGCGCTGGCATTTGGCCAACATCCCTGAAATCAAGGCGGCGGATTGGAAGTTGAGGGTGGGTGGCGACGCCAATGGTAAGAAGTTGGAATTGACCATCGCAAGCCTTAAAAAAGACTTCGAACAGGTTGAAGTTACTGCGGTTTGTCAATGCTCCGGCAATCGCCGCGGCCTGTCTAATCCGCATGTGCCCGGCGTGCAATGGGGTTATGGCGCGATGGGTAATGCGCGCTGGAAGGGCGTACGCGTGAAGGATATCCTTAATAAAGCAGGGGTTAAGAAAGAGGCTGTAGAGTTAGCATTTCGCGGGGGTGACACGGGTGTGCTGGAAGGTACGCCGGACTTCGTCAAGTCCATCCCAATGTGGAAGGCCTTGGATGAAAATACCCTTCTCGCCTATGAAATGAATGGCGAGCCCATCCCCCACTGGAACGGGGCGCCAGTGCGCCTGGTCGTTCCGGGTTGGACAGCGACCTACTGGATGAAACAAATCGTGTCGTTGGACGCGATCAGCCAACCCCTTAAAGGGTTCTGGATGGAGAAGGCCTACCGTATACCGAAGGGCAAATTCCCGGCGGGCGTGGGCGGCAAGTTTGATACGCAAGATCAACCGGACAAAGTGCCCATTACGGAAATGGTCGTAAACTCTATCATTACCAGCCTCAAGACCGGTGATACGGTCAAAGTGGGCCAGGAAACGACAGTGAAAGGCATCGCATGGGATTCCGGTTACGGAATCAAGGCTGTCGAAGTCTCTATGGACGGTGGCAAGCATTGGCGCGAAGCGAAACTAGGCAAAGACCATGGAAAGTTTTCTTTCCGTCCGTGGGAATACAGTTTCAAACCGGAAGCCAAGGGTGAAGCGGTCGTGATGGCCAAGGCCACGAACAGCACGGGTGAAACCCAGGTGTTCGAACTGATCTTTAACCCCGCCGGTTACCACAACAACGTGGTGCACAAGGTTGCATTGCAAGTGGTGTAGATTTTTTTTAGTAGAGGTGTTGTTATGTTGAAGCAAATCGTGTTGTTAGGCGCCTTGGCGGTATCGGGTGCGGCTTTGGCGGATGAGAGTAAGGTGCATCTAAAGGATGGCGCAGGCAAGGATGTCGTTCTTGCGAAATGCACTATTTGTCATAGC
>JAOUGF010000360.1 GCA_029857925.1 Gammaproteobacteria bacterium | reverse complement strand
GGTGCCCTGCGCGGCGTAATTGCTCGATGATGCTGCGCACGATGCGGGTTTGATCCACCTTGCGCCACGGGACTAGATGATGGCCGGTGATCTGCGTCCACAATTCATACATCGTGATCGCATGCTCCGGCCCTGCATGGCGTTGCAGAATCGCCAGCGTTTGGCGGATCAGTTCAGCGCGGTCTTGTTCCATGTCCGGTGTCCCTCGGTTGACGTTCCGCTCGGCGGCGCAAATATTCCGCGACCCAGATCAACGCGATGGTTAATAACATCACGCCGATCACCTCTGCGATAAATTGATACACCCCGCATGGCCACATCACGCACCTCCCTTGACGGCATCTTTGAGCATCTTGCGTCCGTCTGCCGATTTGGTTTGGCGGTCGATGATCTCGCCCACGGCCGCCGCAGGTTTGCCGGTGTGCGCGCGGTTTTGTTTAGCGGTTTCCGCGCGCCGCTCTTTGTTGCCGTCGGCCCTGGCCGCGATACTCGCAACAATTGAAAACAAATAGCCGTGGCCATTGAGCGGCAGCTTGAGTTTGTCGCGCTGTGCCAGCGTGGCCTCCAGCGCCTCGCGCCAATACTCGATGGGCGCGGGCCACACGCGGCGGTTGTGCTCTAACTTGGCCGCCGCAATGGGTTCCGCAACCTCGCTGATCACGCGCACCAATTTGTCCATGCGCACCGCGCGACCGTCGGCGGTGGAGAACAACCCCAGATAAGTCAACAGCGGGTCGGCCAAACGCGCATCGATCTTCAGCGCACCCGCCAATGCTTGCCGCGCGCGCGCATCCTGCAGCGCAGCCTCTAGCGGAAACTTCGCGCCGCACGACGGGCAAACACCACCGACGGCCATTACAGCGACACCTCTAGCACTACATGGCTGACGTCCGCCTCATCGCCCAACGAGTAATCAATTTCGACGTTTTGCACTTTGGCGCGGCATCGCTCGCACTCGCCCATGATCAGATGGTGATCAAACAACCCGCACCATTCGCAATATCCGATATGTTCATTACACATTGGCCGAACTCCTTTGCGTCTGTTTGTCGACTAACACTCGCGCTCGCATTTGCTGCTTGTACAAGCGCCGCGCACGCAGCGCTTGTAATATCTCCGTCGGTCGTTCCAAAAACGTTTCGAACGTGATGAAGTGGTTGCGATAAAGCGCGTGCTTGGTGAACACCCGCCCCCAATAATCGATGTATTCATCGCTGTATCGATGCATGGATTGTCTCCTCAAATTTCCATCCGCACACCGATGGCGGCGTTGCCCAATACCATCTTGGACTCGATGAAAAAAATGGAAATATGTAACGGGTTTCGCCAATCGCGCGGCAACACATACCAAACGCCTGTCCAACCCAGTGCGACGGCGACGAAATAGGCATCGACGCGGTCGCGGGTGGGGCATCTGCCCAGGATTGGGTTTTTTTCATACACGCGATTGTCGAGGCACTGTCGCGCAATATCGCGTGTCTGCAACCAATCCATTGTCGTCGCCGCGATGGCGGAGGTTCGCCACGCCACTTCTTCCCACGCGTTGACGGTGCGCGTCATCGCGATCAATAACGTAAATGCGAACAACACTCGGTGTATCCAACGTTTCATAGGTCACCTCACTTTCTGCGGGCGCGAAAGCCCAGCACTTTTTGCGTTACCTGGAAAATCAGCGCGGGCGTCAATTCACGTCCATCGCTGAGGCCGTAGTCGCGCACGCCGGGGATGATGCCCTCGCACAACACGCGCGCGGAGCCATCGCAGGCCTGCCAGAATGCGTCGAGCAATTCTTCGTTGAGATCGATGCCGTCGGTCTCGAATGCCGCCGCCGCGAGCGCGTGCGCATCTTCGGGTTTAATCGCTTGCGCGGACACCCAATAACCGACGCGTGAGCTGATTTGCCCGAAGCGCCCGCGCGGGTCGCGCAGCATGCCCTCCAAACGTTCGGTGCCCGCGAGCACCACGCCACAATCGGCGAGGTCGCGTACCCGGCGCAGGTATTCCAATGTCGAAGGGCTGACGGTTTCCGCTTCATCGAGAATCAATAGCCGGTTGCGCGCGCGCAGGCTTTCGAGCACGCCCTCCATACGCGCCGCGCGCGTGCCGCGTGTGTAGAACCGGGACACCTTCACGTGCGCCGAGGTGATCACGACCAGACGATCCAGCAGCACGGCGGCGTTCATATCCGGCGTGGCGTGTATCAAGATCGTTTTGGGGTGTTCCTCGCAATAGCGTTGCACGGCAGTCGTTTTCCCGGTGCCGACAAAGGCGGACACCACGGAAAAGTTTTTGTACCGCTGCGCGCGCTTGGCGGCGGCGAGTACCATTTTGTAAATCGACGTTTCCACAAACGGAAGTTCGCGCACCGTTTTTTCGGGGGTTTTTGGTTGTACGCTACCATTGACCACCGCCAGAACAGCCTCGAGTTTCGGCTTGGGGTTGTATTCCGCTGTGCCGTGCAACACATGGTGCAGTGTGGAAACGGGAACCTTCGACGTGCGCGCGAGCGCGGACATCGTCCAGCGTTGCGCACGCGTCTCCGGCAAATCGAACCACGACCAAATCTTCATCACATTAGCGCGCGATTCCGCGTCGTAGTGCTCTGAAAAGCTTTTTGGCGACTCTTTGGCTTGGGCCATGCTATACTCCCTCAGTGTGTGAACTTAATAGTCCGTTTTCAGTACGTCGAGCGGGAGATCCCGCTCATCCTCTTCGGGCATCGGTGTTGGCGCACCGGTGTCCAAATTCTTAGCAATACGTGTCGTCATCGCGTCCCATTCGTCTTCTTCTGCTTCCTCTATCACTTCAAACGTCGCATTCATGCGTTCTATGTCGGCGGTTTTTTCGTCGTGACTGATGGATCGAATCGAGCGCGCTTCCACTTCGTTGAGTTTGCGCGCGAGGCGTTTGCGCTGGCCTTCCAAGCGGCGCTCACTCGCCTCTTGCACGCGCGATGCGGGCAGGTATTCCGCCTTGCGCACCAGAAACGCGTCGGCCAGCCAGCGCTCGCGCATATCGAGGATGCGCACGGCGTTGTCGTTGTGCAGGTCGTACTCGACCAACACCTCTTCGCCGTTGTAGGCAATCAATTCGGGATGGTCGTATTCGCGGTTGTGCAATTGCACGCAACTGCGGCGCACGATGCGTTGCTCGCGCGGGCGCACGATGGCATCGGCGCGCGCGTGCAGCGGCGTGCGTTCCAGCGCCGCCCACAATGAGGCCGGTGTGGCGCCGTCCAGGGCGTCGTGCGGCGTGTTGTTGTAGCGCTCGACCCAATCGGTGAGTGTGCTCACGTAGGCCGCCAGTGACGGCGCGGCGCGCTTGCCGGTGTT
>JAOUGF010000359.1 GCA_029857925.1 Gammaproteobacteria bacterium | reverse complement strand
CTATCATGATGCGTTCGAACGTCGGCGTGGCCGTATCCAACAGCGCCTGTTCCCCCTGGTTTAGGCGCCCTTCTGCCCACTGTTTGAGCGCGTCTTCCCAGCCGACATGCGTCGCATCCTGCGATGCGCTCGGTTCGCGCAATTCACTGGGCAAGTCGGCGACGACGATTTCGCGCCCAGATGCCATGACCGTCAGCCAGCGCGCGGTATTTTCGAGCTGGCGTACATTACCCGGCCACGGCAAATTGCGTAAAAATTCGATCGCATCGGTGCGCAGGCGCTTAGGTTCGACCGCCAATTCTTCCGCCGCACGCTGTAAATAATGGCGCATCAAGATCGGGATATCCTCGCGGCGTTCACGCAACGCCGGCAGATTCACGCGTATGACATTCAAGCGATGAAATAAATCCTCGCGAAAACGGCCTTCCTTGACGCGCGTCTCCAGGTTTTGATGTGTCGCGGCGATAATCCGCACATCCACTTTGACGGGTTCAATACCGCCGACGCGATAGAATTCTCCCGTTGATAGCACGCGCAGCAACCGCGTTTGCAACTCCGCAGGCATATCGCCGATTTCATCTAAAAACAGTGTACCGCCGTCGGCCTGTTCGAATCGTCCGCGACGCTGCGATTGCGCACCCGTGAACGCGCCGCGTTCGTGACCGAACAATTCTGATTCCAATAAATCGCGCGGAATCGCCGCCGTATTGATCGCGATAAAGGGTTTCGCGGCGCGCGGGCTGTGCCTGTGCAGCGCGCGTGCGACCAATTCCTTGCCGGTGCCGGATTCGCCGTTGATCAGCACGGTGATCGTCGAGCGCGACAAGCGGCCTATCGCGCGAAACACCTCTTGCATCGCGGGCGCCTCTCCTAAAATTTCAGGATTTTTTTGTTGCACGTCTTGATGGGTGACGCCTTGGCCGCGTTTGCCGTGATCGACGGCGCGGCGCACCAAGCTCACCGCCTCATCGATATCAAAAGGTTTTGGTAGATATTCAAATGCGCCGCCTTGATATGCGGAGACTGCGGCGTCCAAATCCGAATGCGCGGTCATGATGATGACCGGCAATTGCGTGTAGCGGTGGTGTATCTTATCCAATAATGCCAGACCGTCCATGCCGGGCATGCGCACGTCGGTGATCAACGCATCCGGTTTGGTGCGCGCCAAACGCTCCAGCAATCCGTCCGCGTTACTAAACGTCGTGACGTCCATGCCCGCCTGGTGCAACGCCTTTTCCAGCACCCAACGGATAGAACGGTCATCGTCTACAACCCAAATGGTGGGAGTGGAAATCATAAATTTCTCCTTGATACGAGATCAGGCGTAGGCTCCACCGCTACCGGTAAATAAATAGAAAAAAGCGTATTTCCGGGTTCACTGGTGCATTGTATGACGCCATCATTTTGGTTAATCAACGATTGCGCGATGGACAGCCCGAGGCCGGTGCCGTTGGCGCGTCCGCTGACCATAGGGATAAAAATGTGTTCAAGCAATTCCGGCGCGATGCCGGGGCCGTTGTCCGCGATGTCGATGCGCGCCACCAACTTATGGCGGCGGTGCGCGATGGTGAATTGACGATAGACGCGTGTACGCAATTCGATGCGCCCATTGTCAACTAAGGCCTGACACGCGTTGCGCACGATATTCAACACCGCTTGTACCAATTGATCGCGATCGGCGTAGGTATCCGGCAGGCTGGGGTCGTAGTTTCGTTCGATCACGATGCCGGGGGGCATTTCAATTTTTACGAGGGTACGCACGTGTTCGAGCACTTCATGCAGATTCAGCGCTTGACGTCGCGGCAATTGGTGCGGCCCCAATAAATGATCGACGAGGTTTTGTAAACGATCGGCCTCTTGGATGATGACCTGTGTATATTCTTGCAACGCCGTGCTGGGCAATTCGCGTTCCAGTAATTGCGCCGCGCCGCGTAACCCGCCCAGCGGGTTTTTTACTTCGTGCGCCAAACCGCGTAACAACGCACGCAACGCCGTTTGCTGAGTGATGACACCCTCATCCTTATTGATCTGTAGCAGACGTTCCAAGGGTTGTATTTCCACCAACAACGACAGCGGTGTATCGGGGTCCATAATGGGTGTGACGGTGCAATCGACGCGTATCGCCTTCGCGGGGGGTGGGGGGATCAAGGTCATCGCATATTCGGTAAACGACTGACCAAATCGTCGCGCACGATTTAGTGCTTCTGCGAATTCGAGCGAACCTCTAAATAAATCCGCCAGCAAACTTCCTTGCACATGGCGCGCGCTGCACGCAAGCAACACCTCTGCGGCGGGGTTTACATAGGTGAGGCGTAGATCACTGTCCGCTAAAACCACGGCGGTGGCTAAATTCTCGACAATGCGACGGTGATCTATGGCCATGGGGGGTGCATGCACTACATGTTTGCCTTTAGTAGTGGGTATAGGTGCAAGCCCTCGGCCAATACTATTAGTTATATATATATCAATATGTTACGTCAACAAAGTAGGGCTGGACGGGGGGCGGCGTGATCTAAAATAGTGCGCAATGCACTATTTTGGTGCAGTACTACTATATCAGGTCAAAAGCTTGGAATGCAACAAGGATTGAAGTTCTTGCACGCGTGTTGCCGCCGCCTGTGCGGAATAGGGCAAGCGAGGATGTTTGCCCCATACCGGTGTCGGCCAGGCGGCATCGTTGCGGAAGCGCACAATGTGGTGCAGGTGCAATTGCGGTACGATATTCCCGAGGGTCGCGATATTCAGCTTGTCGGCGGAGAATTTGAGGGCCATCTGTTGCGCTAAAAAGCTGGATTCTTGTATTAATATGCTTTGTTCTTGCGGCGATAATTCGTAAACTTCGCGAATATTTGCGCGTTGCGGAACGAGTATCACCCACGGGTATAGGCGATCATCCATCAACAACACCTGACATAGCTCAAAGCGACCGACGACGTAGGTATCTTGGGCCAATTGGGCATGTAGAGTAAAAACGGCCATCGTGCCTAACGCCGGAACAGCGCCGACGCGCGGTGCATGTGGATAACGATTTCTTTAGATTTTCCTAAGGTTTGTTTGCCCGAGACGTCCACCACTTCGACGCGAAGTTTATGTGAACCGCGTTCGATATCGGTAACGGCCATAGATGCGGTATTCCATAACATCGCCTGCCGTACGCCGTCGATGACTGCGACCAACCGATGTTCTTTATGCAGGCTGGGCGAGAGTTCGACCGTCACCGCGAGATTGCCGCCATTTTCGTGGATATTCTCATCATTTTTGGGTTGCGCAATACTGATGGTGCGGTAACTCACATTCTTGTCCGCTACAGGCGCCGGTTCCGGCGTGTTCTTCGCC
>JAOUGF010000358.1 GCA_029857925.1 Gammaproteobacteria bacterium | reverse complement strand
GCTTCCCCCTTTGGTGATGTGCACGGGATAGCGCTAGGGCTAAAACCGGTGATGACGCTGACGGCAAACGTGGTGGCGGTAAACACCGTTCGTGAAGGTGATTACATTGGCTACAGCGGTACATTCTGTGCGCCGCGCGACATGCGCGTCGCGGTGGTTGGCATCGGTTATGGCGATGGTTATCCGCGTCTCGCCGAGGTTGGCACGCCGGTATTGATTGATGGGCAGCGCGCACCCCTCGTCGGCCGCGTAAGCATGGACATGATTACCGTCGACGTCACCGACCTGCCTGATGTCCAATTGGGTACGACCGCTATTTTGTGGGGGCACGGACTGCCGATCGAAGAAATTGCCCAACGTGCAGGCACGATTCCCTATGAGTTGTTATGCAAGGTTACGCGTCGCGTGCGTTTTATCGAGACCGGTCATGGCTAAGGCGAAGGTGCAGTTTGTATGCAATGCCTGTGGCGCGATTGCACCTAAATGGAACGGCCAGTGCCCTGAATGCGGCGCCTGGAATGCATTGCATGAGACCGTGGTGACGCCGTCCAGTCGCACCGGGGGATATGCCGGGGTACAAAGTAACGTGCAGCGCCTGAGTGAGATTTCCGCACAGGAATTGCCACGTGTCTCGTCAGGCACAGAGGAATTGGATCGCGTCTTGGGCGGTGGATTAATCCCCGGGGCGGTCATTTTACTCGGCGGCGACCCCGGCATAGGTAAGTCCACGTTGTTATTGCAAAATGCGATTGATGTCAGTACGCGCCTGAGCACTTTATATGTGACAGGCGAGGAGTCGCCGCAGCAGGTGAGCCTGCGCGCGCACCGCTTGCACTCGGGTAACAACGAGGTACGCATCCTGGCGGAGACGCGGTGTGAGGCGATACTCGACATCGCGCAAACAGAAAAACCCAAGATGATGGTCATAGACTCCATCCAGACCATGTATTCAGAACAATTGCAGTCCGCGCCGGGGTCGGTGGCGCAGGTGCGCGAATGCACGGCGCAACTGGTGCGCTTTGCAAAGGCCAATGAGACGACGATTTTTCTTGTCGGTCATGTTACCAAAGAAGGTACGCTCGCGGGGCCGCGCGTGCTCGAACACATGGTGGACACCGTATTGTATTTTGAAGGCGATCCAGGCAGCCGGTTTCGCATCGTAAGGGCGATCAAAAATCGCTTCGGGGCGGTCAATGAATTGGGCGTTTTTGCGATGACGGAACGCGGATTGCGCGAGGTGACAAATCCTTCCTCGATTTTTTTATCGCGCCACGAGCGGCCGGTCTCAGGCAGTGTGATTATGGTGACGCGCGAAGGCACACGACCGATGTTGGTGGAACTCCAAGCCCTGGTGGACGAAAGCCCATTGGCACAGCCGCGCCGCGTGACGTTGGGCTTAGAGCAAAATCGCCTGGCAATGTTGTTGGCCGTGTTGCATCGTCATGGCGGTATACAAATGTATAACCAAGATGTCTATGTCAACGTGGTCGGCGGTGTACGCGTTGCCGAAACCGGATCGGATCTGCCGTTGGTATTGGCGGTTTTATCCAGTTTTCGCGATAAACCCGTGGCGCCGGATTGGGTGGTATTCGGTGAAATCGGCCTGGCAGGTGAGATACGCCCGGTGCAAAATGGCGAAGAACGCCTGCGCGAGGCGGCAAAACACGGGTTTAAGCGCGCGATTGTCCCTGCTGCAAACGCGCCTCGCCGCGCGATAGACGGACTAGAAGTTGTCGCGGTGTCACGTTTGCAAGAGGCCTTGGATCACTGGCGTTAGGCGGCAATATTTTCAACCAAATGGGCGAGTTCGCGCTCCAACAGGTTGACATCCCCCAGATTAAGCTCAACGAGCCGACGCAAGTGCGTAATACTGTCCAGGTCGATAGAGACGCATTGAAAGCCGATATGACCATTTTCTATATGCATCGCCTTGGCGACCATGCGGATACTGTAAGGCGCATCTGCAGGTTTTACATCAATTTTAAATGTCTCACCCAAGGAAGTCTGCGGAAAGTGGTTCGGTCGGTTGACTAAGATACCTTTCAACGAGATATCGAGCAGACTGGCGTGCCACAGCGCCGGCCCCCCGGATATAGAAACCGCCGCTTGAAAGTGGATGCGCGAAAAACGCCGTTTTTCAACGCTGCTTTTGGTCATGGATATATCCCTCATAGGTCGCAACACGTTGCAAAGATTATCGGCAGCACACTGAAATTCTGTACATTTAGCATCACAGAATGTTACCACGATATATTTATATAAATTTCGCGCTATCAAGTCACTTCTTTAATCGCCGCTAAGACATATTGGGAAGCCGCACGTTTGGGCTGAACTAATTTTTTGGGGGTGTATGCATACCAAATGATATTTCATGGTCCTGCAAACAATGATTTCAAACAATGGAAGTTGTACGCCACCCGGTTGTTGAGGGTGCGGCGCAATTGTTTGTTGATTTTTGGTCTGTTTTTCAGCGCACTAGCTCACGCCGAACCCCAAGAAAGATATGGCGCGGACATGTTCGGCGCCTACAAATTTTATCTGCGTCCCGAATATTTTGTCTGGAAAGAATATATGGATAGCGCAGCGCCCGCGCTGTTGACGGAGACCGGCGCACGCATACGTGTCGGTTTATTTACCTCCTCTGCGCAATGGATGCGAGCAGGGTCGCCGCTGAATTGGAATTTTGACTTAAGCGGATATATGGGGGTCGTGGATTACAATGGGCAGTTGTTCGATGGCACACCGTTTCAGACGTCTACTAATTATAAAGGGATAACTGCAAATCTCGGCACCGGTACGCGATTGTGGGATAATTCAAAATTTTCTTCTACGTTGGTCGTTGGTGCCTTGCTGGACTTTTGGACGCGTGAACTGGTCGCGAATGCGGGTTATGTGGAGGAATATGTTGTCGCTACTCTAAGAGGTGGCATAAAAATCGTACCAACAATAAAAATGCGTCCCGCGATTGAGTTTGGCGTGCGCTATCCGATGTATACACAAGAATCCGTTGCAAAATTTAATATCGTGCTCACGCCTACGCCGCTGATGGGCTTTTACGGTAAATTGGATCTAACGAATATCGTGCGATTCAAGCAACGGACGGTAAGCGCTGCGTTGACCTACGATCTGATACGTTTTGACGCTTCGCCAAAGGTATACAGCAATGTGTACCCACAACCTTTATTTCAACCCATCAGCACCATGCGATTGGTCGGATTGCAAATCGGTTTCTAACCAAAAACTTGTGTCTAGATCACGATTATTTCGCCAATAACAATTCCAATATCCGCACATAAATCGCATGCAGGCTTTCCAGTTCCGCGACAGAGACACACTCGTTG